>JANOYK010000386.1:0-2882 GCA_031428855.1 Burkholderiales bacterium
AATCAGCCAAACTTGCCGGTGATGTAATCCTCGGTGCGTTTGTCCTTGGGCTTGAAGAAGATGTCGTTGGTCTTGCCGTATTCGATCATCTCGCCGATGTACATGTAGGCGGTGTAGTCGGACACGCGCGCCGCCTGCTGCATGCTGTGGGTGACGATCAGGATCGTCACCCGCTGCTTGAGCGAATGAATCAGTTCTTCGATGGCGCCGGTGGCGATCGGGTCGAGCGCCGAGGTCGGCTCGTCGAACAGGATCATCTCGGGGTCGGTGGCGAGGCAGCGCGCGATGCACAGGCGCTGCTGCTGTCCGCCCGACAGGTTGTAGGCCGGTTCGTGCAGGCGGTCCTTGACTTCGTTCCAGAGCGCGGCGTCGTTCAGCGCCTCTTCAATCTTGTCTTCCAGCAGCGACTGCTTGTTGACGCCGCGCACCCGCAGGCCATAGGCGACGTTCTCGAATATCGACTTCGGAAACGGGTTCGGCTTCTGGAACACCATGCCGACGCGCATGCGCACCTCGATCGGGTCGACATCGTCCGCCAGCAGGTTGGTGTTGTCCGGGTGGAACACGATCTCGCCCTCATAGCGGTTGCCCGGATACAGATCGTGCATGCGGTTGAAGCTGCGCAGGAAGGTCGATTTGCCGCAGCCTGACGGGCCGATCTGCGCAGTGACCTTGCGCTCCTGCACGCGCATGTTGACATTCCTGATCGCCTGGAAATCGCCGTAAAAGAAATTGAAGTTGCGGACATCGGCCTTGATCGCGCCGTTGGCGGCCTCCGTGGCGGTGGCGGCCTTAGTAGCGGCGGCGGCGGCCTCAGTAGCGGTGGCGGCGGCCTCAGTGGCGGTGGCGGCGGCGGCCGAAATGGGTTCGATTTGAGCGGACATGGGGGTTGCTACCTTTGGGTTCACCACTTGATGTTTTTGCGGAGCCGGTAACGCAGCCAGATCGCCAGGCCGTTCATGGCCAGGGTCATGAACACCAGCACAAATCCGGCGGCGGCGGCATTGACCTGAAACGCTTCTTCCGGGCGCGAGGTCCAGTTGAACATCTGGATCGGCATCACCGTGAAGGGCGAGAACATCCAGTCGAACAGGCCGGCTGGCGGCTCCCCGGTGCCCGGCATCGGCGGCAGGAAGGCGATGAAGGTGAGGGCGCCGATGGTGATGATCGGCGCGGTCTCACCAATCGCGCGCGCCATGCCGATGATCACGCCGGTCAGGATGCCGGGGGTCGAATAGGGCACGATGTGGTCGCGCACCAGTTGCCATTTGGTCGCGCCGAGCGCATAGGCACCTTCGCGAATCTGGCTCGGAATCGAACGGATCGCCTCGCGCGTCGAGACGATTACGATCGGCAAGATCAGCAGCGCAAGCGTGAGACCGGCCGACAGAATGCTTTGCCCGAGCTTGAATTCGTAGACGAACAGGCCGAGGGCGAGCAGCCCGTAGACGATGGACGGCACCCCGGCCAGATTGGAGATGTTGATTTCAATGATGTCGGTGAACCAGTTCTTGCGCGCGTACTCCTCCAGATACAAGCCGGCGGCGACACCCACCGGCACGGCGGCGGCGGCGGTCACCAGCATCACCAGCGACGAGCCGATCCAGGCCGACAAAATGCCGGCGTTCTCGGCCTTGCGCGAGGGAAAGTTGCTGAAAAACCCCCAGTCGATGCGCGGCACGCCCTTGATCGCCATGTCCAGCATCAGCGCCAGCAGGGAGCACAGCCCCACCAGCAGGCACAAGAGGCCGACAATCGCGAACATCAGGTCGTAGCGCTTGTGTTTTTGCACCAGGGCGCGAATCGCGGCGGTGTCCGCCGTTTTGGCTTGGGTCAGTTCCATGGTGTCGTTCTCAATACACTTCGCGGAAACGCTTGCGCAGCAGGTGGCCGATCACGTTGAAGATCAGCGTGATCAGGAACAGCATCAGGCCGGCCGCGAAAATGGTCTGGTAGCCGATCGAGCCATGCGGCAGATCGCCCAGCGCCACCTGGACGATGTAGGCGGTGATGGTGGCGGCAGGTTCGAGCGGGTTGGCGGTCAGGTTGGGCTGCATGCCGGCCGCGACCGCCAGAATCATGGTTTCGCCGACGGCGCGCGAAATGCCCAGAATGTAGGCGGCGGCGACACCCGAAAATGCGGAAGGAAACACCACGCGCACGGCGGTCTGGAAGCGCGTCGCGCCCATCGCATACGAGCCTTCGCGCAGCGCCATCGGCACCGCGCGCATCGCGTCTTCCGAGATCGAGGCAATGGTGGGCACGATCATGATGCCCATCACGAGGCCGGCGGCCAGCAGGCTGAAGCCGGGCAGGCCCGGGATCAGCCCCTGCAAAATCGGCGTGACGAACTGCAGGGCGAAGTAGCCATAGACGATGGTCGGCACGCCGGCCAGCATTTCAAGCACCGGCTTGCAAATCTCGCGCACTTTCGGCGTCGCGAATTCGGACAGGTAGATCGCGATGATGGTGCCGAGCGGGATCGCCACTACCAGGGCCACCAGGGAACTGACCAGGGTGCCCGACAGCAACACGCCAATGCCGAAATGCGCATCATCGAACAGCGGGGTCCATTGCGTGTCAAACAGAAAATCGGACAGCGGCACGTGCTGGAAGAACACCCATGATTCCTTGACCAGCACATAGACGATGCCAAGGGTGGTGAACACCGCGACCATGGCCGCGCCGAGCAGCAGCATTTCGATGACGAATTCTTTCGCATGGCGCGAGGTTCGCTTGGCGAGGCGGGCGGAAACGGCGGACGGCTTCACCATGGAATTTGCGAGGTCTGAGGACATGGGAGTCTAGTTGAAATTGAACGCCCGATTCAACTATGCTTGAACCGGGCGTTGGTCGGGCGTTGGTCGGGTGTTGGTTTTGGG
>JANOYK010000387.1:0-1672 GCA_031428855.1 Burkholderiales bacterium
CGCGCAACCGAATAGCGCAGACCTCATAGTCAAGAACCGCTGCTACCAAGGGCTACAAGCCACCACGCCAATAACATCCGCTCCCACCAACGGTTTCAGGCCGGTGTCCTTTCCAGTTTTCCCCGCACATAGGCGATATGCCCGCGCAAGGTGTAGACCCGATCCGAGAACGCGAGTGGCACGCGCATCGCTGCGGCATCGGACTCGATGGCATCGAGCCTGGCCAGATGCAAAGCGCGCTGCTCCGCCGTCATATCAGTACGGCCTAAATCCGCTTCAAGAAATTTGAGTTCGCCGTACCACTTGTAAATCCGGTTGCGCTGCCGCCAGAAGAACAGCCCCGGCAGCGCCTTGGCGAGTGGATACGCCACCGCCACCAGCGGCACCAGCAGCACCAGCATGCGCTCGATAAAGTTGGCGAGCCAGAACGGCAGATAGCGTTGCAGGAACGGCCGGCCCGACTGGAAGTAACGTTTGGCTTCGGTCGCAAGCGGAAAGTCGGTGCCCTTGGCAGTGGGGAAATCGCCAGGGCGGTGCAGCAGGCCGGGGTTGCCATGCACTTCGACCGCAGCTTCGAGCAGTAGATAGGCTAACGCCGGGTGCAGGTCTTCACGCATCACCAGATTGGCGGTGCCGGCCAAGAGCGTGACATCGCGCGGCGGCACGTCGTTTTTGAAATCGACTACGCCGCGCGGCAGCGTGACTGGCACCAGATACGGAAAGCGGCGCGAGTAGCCCTCGGCCTGCGCCACGCTCATCAGACGCAGCTTGGGCATTTTGAGCAAGGCCTGCACCACCGGCGCTTCGGGCGCGGCGATCAGGAACACAGCGTCGAGTTGGCCCACGTCGAGCAGATCACGCGCGGCGCGGCTGCCTTCATTGGACAGCGTGGTGTTGGCGGCATCAATGCCGGATGCGCTGAGCAATTCGAGCGCAACTTTGCGGGTGCCGCTGCCTTCGGCCCCAATCGCCACGCGCAGGCCTTTTAATTGCGTGAAGCTGGTTAGTTCCTGCTTGCCTGCATAGAACACCCAGACCGGCTCGTAAAACAGATTGGCGAGCGAGAACAGCGTGGTTTCTTCGGGCGGCTGGCGCTGCGGGTTCAGACTGAGCATGCCGAGA
Source organism: Burkholderiales bacterium (assembly GCA_031428855.1). Taxonomy (GTDB): domain Bacteria; phylum Pseudomonadota; class Gammaproteobacteria; order Burkholderiales; family JAEUOS01; genus CANJDH01. The sequence goes on from JANOYK010000387.1 coordinate 1,123, forward strand.
CCGCCCTGGATGAAGCCGGCGTCGATCAGCGCGCTGTTGTCTTTGAGGCGCTTCAGGTTATCGACCGAGCCGTTGGAGGGCTTGAGTTCGAGCGTGACGCCTTCGCGCTCGAAAATGTCTTTGTAGCGCAACGCAAAGGCGTGGTACGCGCCGTCGGCAGCGCCGGTGGTGAGTGTCATCGTGTCCGGCGGGGCTGGTTTGACAAAGCGTGACGCGATGAAGAATGCGCCTGCAATCAGCAGCAGCGCCGCCGCTATCACCAGGATGAGGTCGCGTGCGGCCCCGGTGCGCGAGCGTGCAACGATCTCGCGCAGGTGGTCGATCAAGGTCTTTTTCATGGTGAGGGACGGGATTGCTGGTGTGCGGGTTGTGGGTTGTGGGTCGTGGGTTGGGGGTGGCTTGCGGGTGGCTTGCGGGTGCCTTGGAGCTGGGTTGCTGGATGCTTGGCTGGATGCTCTGCGCCTGCATCGCATCTGCATGCCGGCTTCGATGCAGGATGCGGTGCGGCTGCTTCGCAGGTTTGTTTCGTCCGGACGATTAAATCACGATA
>JANOYK010000388.1:0-1567 GCA_031428855.1 Burkholderiales bacterium
CGCCACCGGCATCGAGCACCGACAAACCTGCCTCCACCGCCGGCCGGTTCATTTCCACGTTCGCCGCAGCCAGCAGCGCGCGGATCGCGGCGGAAGCGTCAGAGGGCTGGAAGCCGTAGACCCTGCGCAGCACCCACACAAGCTCACACAGGCACGGCAACGCGACAGCGATCAACTCGGCATCGGTCAGTACCTTGATAGCGATCTTGGCTTGCGCTGCATCGTCGCGCACGACAGCGCGAACCAGCACGTTGGTATCGACAGCCACTTTCATTTTTTATTTTTCTGGCCGGCCCACCCCTGTGCGGTGGCCTTGTTGATCTCTTCAATGGTAGCAATCTTCTTCGTCTTGCCTGCGAGCAAGCCGACGAAGCCCTTGATCGTTCCGCTGGGTCGGGCTGCCCGGAGCAGCCCTCGGCCGTCTGGCAGTAAATCGAGGTCGATCTTTTCGCCAGGATTGATACCAAGGTGTTGCAGCACGTCTTTTCTGAAGGTCACTTGTCCTTTGGCGGTAACGGTCAATGTGGTCATGGCGACGCCCTCATAGGTTTCTGATACGGCAGATGGTAATGCAAAATTACCTTACAAACAACCATGCCCGCAAAAATGCCCCTCGCCGGAGGCCGGCACACCTGGGTGCGCAGCTTGTACCTCTGCCTAAGAACCACTCCCACCAAGGCTTCCAGGCCACCGCCCCTCTGGAAAGCCAGTCCGCCCCGCCGCCCCTCAACCTTCCCCGCAGTCAAATGAGGTTAACTGCGAGGCCGGTATTTATCCATCACCGCATCCAGGCGCTCAGGCGACACGCCGAGCTTCGGCGCGCGCCTTGCGGTTCGCCTTGCGGTTCGCCTTGCGCTTAAGGATAGGTGGGCAAACCCCGCGCGGCGCGCACCTTCCGCATTTTGATTGGCGCCTCGCGAAACTGCTCGGGCGTCACGCGTGAAGAAGCGCGCAACGAGTTCCACCGGGCGGCCATGATCAGGGTCGGGCGGAGATTGCGCGATCGCGCTGCCTGCGGCCATGGTGCAAGCGAGTGCGAACAGGATTGCGTGGATTGATCTACACAATCAGTTTAATTGGTAACGTATGTGATACCATAAGAATATGACATATCGCGTCGAAGAACTGCTCACCGAAACAGGCGAGTGTCCCTATGCGGAGTGGTTCGATTCCCTTGACGCGCAGATGGCGGCCAAGGTGACTGTCGCCAAGGTACGCATGGCGGCGGACAATTTGTCGAGCATCGAATGGTTTCGCGGTATCGGTGAATACAAGATCGACTGGGGCCCGAATTGACACTGAGGTCAGGATTTATCTGGCGCGCGACGGCGAAAGGCTGATCGTGCTGCTGGGCGGTGGCATCAAGCGCGGTCAGCAGCGCGACATCGACCGGGCGGTGGAGTTATGGCAAAACGATCAGCGGCGCAGAAATGCGGCACTCAAGTTAAACCATCCGAAACGAAAGTAGGGCCATCATGGCACTCACAAGAGACTTCAAGCAAACCGTGGTGGCCCGCGTCGAGCGCGACCCCAAGTTCGCACGCGCCCTGCTCGACGAGGCGCTCAC
>JANOYK010000389.1:0-2714 GCA_031428855.1 Burkholderiales bacterium
ATCCAAAATGATCATAGACCGAGGTCCATCGGATCAATCCGCTGTCCACGCAATTCCGGCAGCGGCTCCTTCAAGCCGGTGCCTGCAAAACGCGCAGAAATTTGCGTGCCGAGCTTGCGCGGCACCGCCGCCGGCTGGCGCACAGCACGGCGCAATATCTCGCGCACCTCCTCCTCCATGCTCCAGCCGTGAACACTGGCGCGCTGCTTGAGGCCTGCCTTTACGCTGTCTTCAATGTTGCGAACAATGACTTGTGCCATGCGCCCTCCGGAAGAATGGGAGTATCAAAAACAGAGGTCAAATGATATCACGATATCTACTCCTCCCAGGCCCGGAAAATGAACCACAGGCACGGGCATTTCAAGACCGCACCGATAGATCGCGTGGCTAGTTTTCCATCATGCCGCGCAAGCAAGGCACCTCACATCCGGAATCCGGAATCAGTCTTTTCCCCGGACAGAAACTGCCGGCCCTGCCCCGACAAATCGTCGATCAGACCAACCAGGAAATTCCAGAACGCGGCCTGCCCAACCGTCCGGGCTACCAGCTCCGCAGGCAGAAACCGGCGCATTTCCTGCCGAAACTCCGCAGCCAGCCCGGCATCGGTTTGCAATGACTGCCGCCGCGCATCAAGCAGCCGCAAGAACTGCGCCGGCTCGCAATGATGGTCCCGCAGTTTGGCCGGCACCAAGTCCATTGGCAGCTTCACCGACTGCTGATGCAGCCACGCCATATCCCATACATCGCGGTGCTTGATGCGGTTGGGGCGCAGCGCAAAGGCCACCAGTTTGTCAGCGAATATTTCCTCGCGGCTCTCGGCCTGCACAATCAATCCGCCGGTACCCATCTCCACTCCATAAGGGTTTAGCAGCAGCATCGGCCGCGGCTGGTAGCTGGGAATGGCGCAGACATCGATATTGATACGCTGCGCCGGCAACTCTTTGCGGCCAGGCCGGGTTTGCACTTTCAGCTTCCAGGTATCCACGTTGCCGGTCTCCCGCACCGGCTCGCTGACCTCCACCTCAAGCCCATACTTGGTCTTGATACTGGTCACCAACACCTGCGCCATCGCCGTCAAACTGTCACGGTTGAAATCCGCCCCCCCGGTAAAGTCCAGGTCCTCACTCAACCGGTTGGAACCGTAGCAGGCGCGCAGGCATGTGCCGCCAATAAACGTCAAGCGCGCCAGCAGGCCCGCCCCGCTGAGCACCCGCAAGATATCCTGATGCAGTAACTCCTTTTCCACCACTAGGCGCAAAGGAGCCAGATCAAGCCGGTTTTTCAGTGCCTCATCGACCAACTGGTCAAACAAACTCATGCGCCACACTCCAATCAATCAAATCGAGACTGCGGTGGGTCGCACGCATATCGCGCAGTGCCTGTGGCACACTCGCGCGCCACAATTTGCACCGGGCATCGTAATGCACCAGCCCGGTCAACTTTTCAGGCCGCTGCCTGGTGTGGACAAACTCAATCGTGCCCCAGCGGCCACAGGAAATCACATTGCTGCGCCCGGACGACATCACAGAAATCCAATTAACGGGAATCTGTGAGATTACCCCGGCTTCGCTTAGCGCGGTTTCCAGACTGATGTAATTAAATGCATCTGCACGCAGGCGTGCCGCCGCATGGAACAGCAGCAAGCCATCAGCCCGTGCCGCCGGCTGATAGAGATACAAGCCGCGGCAGACCCGCGCCAAGCCCCCGCTCTCAGCCGCACGGCTGAGCAGCGTTTTGAAGGCCGACGCCGATAATCCCGGCAGCAGCGCCCGCAGGTCAGAGGGCGTGAACAGGCAATGCTCGGCACTGGCCAGCGTGGCCAAACTTTGCATCAAATGCCGAATCGGTTGCATGCCTCAGTGCGCGTCAAAATAGAAAACATTCATCATTAAGTTGCATTTATTGTAACTAAATGATGAATGTTTTGATATATCGAGTCAAACAGCTCAGGGCGTGGCTTGGCCCGAGCGGCTGCTTAAAACCGCTGTTGCGTCAGCAAAGCAGTGCTCAACATCACTGCATGCCATCCCAAGGGTTCACCAGATTGACCGGCAGATCGTCAAAATGGCGCAGATTGCGCGTGGCCAAGGTGGCGCGCCGCGAGAGCACGATACCGGCGATGAACGTGTCGCGCATGTCGACTGGACGGCCACGCGCCTTGCGTTCGCCAGCGATGTGGGCGGCCTGGGCGGCTGCACTGGCATCAAACTCTGCTACGCGGTTTTCCAGGTCGTCTTGCAGCAGTTTCTCGAATCGCTGTTGCAGGTCTTGTTGGCGCTTGCCGGCTGCCAGCAGGGCCAAGCCGTAGCGGGCTTCAAACAAGGTAATGCTGGTGATCCAAACCAATTCGGCCGCCTGACGATCCAGCCAGGAGACGACGTCTGCATCGGGTTGCTGCTGCATCAGGGCCGAGAGCACATTGGTATCCAAAACGATCATGGACCAAGGTCCATCGGATCAATCCGCTGTCCGCGCAATTCCGGCAGCGGCTCTGCCAGACCAACGCCAGCAAAGCGCGCCGCGATTTGCGAACCGAGCTTGCGCGGCACGCTCGCAGGCTGTCGGACAGCACAGCGCAATATCTCGCGCACCTCTTCCTCCATGCTCCAGCCGTGAGCGCTGGCGCGCTGCTTGAGGCCTGCCTTTACGCTGTCTTCAATGTTGCGAACGATGACTTGTGCCATGCGCCCTCCAGTAAAGTGCCGAGAATGGGA
>JANOYK010000390.1:0-1924 GCA_031428855.1 Burkholderiales bacterium
GCGTCAGCAAATACTCGCCCTTGACCTTGCCTTTGAGGAACATCGAAGCGCGCGCCTCGGCCGAGCGCTTGCCGTCGCCCGAGTCGTAATGGAAGCGGCGGATCTCCTGCTCGAAATTGTCGCGCCCTTGCGGCGTCACCAGATTTTTGAGCGACAGGCTGTTGAAGTTGATCGCGCCCTCAATGATGCCGGCCCCGATCAGCGGCCGCAGGTGCGGCAGGAACGCGACCTTCTTGACGCTCTTCAACACGCCGCCTGCGACTTCAATGTTGGCGTCGCCAGGATCAGCCGGTGCCACCAGTTTGTATTCGCCGACACCGCCGTTGATGAACACCTGGGTGCCGGGCTCCTGCGGGTTAAGGTCGGTGACGAGCCAGCGGCCGAGCGACGACTGCAAGGTGACCGACGCGCGCGACGTAACCGGCGTGCCTTTGGCGTCGACCAGCCGCACCTTGACGGTGATCTGGGTGGAACCGTCGGCAGTGGCCGAGTCGACCGTGTCGATCACGATCTTGCCCAATTCGCCCGGCGCGAGCACACTCAGCTTCACTTCGCCGCGCAGGTTGCCAAAGCCATCGGTCTGCCGCGCAATGATCTGGTTCGGCCCGGCCTTGAGCGTCACGCCAATGTATTCCCATGCTTCCATCGACTTCGATTCAAGCTTGGAGCGTTTGCCGACGCGCGACTCTGGCACAGCCGTGCCGTTGACCAGCAGCGTGAAGCTGGCCCCGAGCGAACCCTTGATCTGCACATTGGTCTGCGCAGCGGGCAAGGTATCACCGTCCTTGAGATTCAGAATCGCAAAGTTGTTCTCCATACCCACCATCAACTCTTCCATCGGCGGGCCGCCCAAGGCCGGTTGCGCCACATCGGGCAGTTGCGCGCTGCTCATGTCGCCCTGGCGCGGCGGCAGATTGGCATTGCTCGAATTAACACTGCCGGCCGGGCCGGGTACCGTCACTGGCTGGAACACGGCTTGAAACAGCGGCACCGCCGCACCCTCGGCACCCAACACCGGCTTGGCCGCGCCACCGGCAGCACTGCCTTGCGCAGCCGCACCGACTGGCGCTGCCACCGGTGCCGGGGCCGCCGTGGGCGCAAGCGCGCCGCCATAGGCACGGTTCAGTTCGGCCTGCGCGGTCTCGCCCTTCTCGCGCCGTGCCTTGATTTGCAGCAGCACTTCCGGTGAGCACGAGCCTTCCGCAAAATCTGCGCGCGCCAGCTCACCCTTCTTCACATCGACAAAGCGTGACGACGGATCACCCGCGTTACGGTTGTTCAACGCAATCAATTCAGACCCCACCGGCATGGTGATGTCATCAATCTTCATCACATGGGTGCGCGGACTGACACCGTACAAACTGTACTTACCCTCGGAGTCGGTGACGACGCTGGTGCCGTCTTCCATATACAAACGCACACCGGGGATGCCCGGCTCGCGCGGCCCCTGCACCCGGTCGCGGTTGCAATCGGCAAACACGGTGCCAGTGATAAAACCGCGGTCACTGAACACGCCGCCGCGCGGAATCACGCGCGCCGTGGCAGTGTTCGAGCCGAAGCCGGCCGCAGCGGCCGACGCGCGGTTGATACCATCGCCCTGGGTCGCGTTGACACTGAGCAGCGCACGGTAGGTTAGCGTGATCGTGGCCCCCGCAGTGACCGTGCCAACCGGCCACACCAGCGTGGGGCCGGCCCCGCCAGCAGGGTCGGCCACTGCGGTTGCGGTAACGGCGGGGGGCACTGTGAGGCGCGAGCTGCCCGGCACATATTTGAAACCGGCCGGCAGCAGGTCGCGCACACTGGTTCCAGGCGCCGGCGCACCGGTGCCATTGTTGACACGCACCGTGTAGTCCACAAAATCACCAATCTCGGCAGTGGTTTTGTTGGCCGACTTGCTCACCAGCAGGTTGTTGCCCAGCACTGC
>JANOYK010000391.1:0-7079 GCA_031428855.1 Burkholderiales bacterium
ACCGCGTGCATGGGCAATTTCGTCGATGAACGATTCGAGCGCGAACACGTTGGCGTGTGCGCCGAGTGAGCGCATCGCCGAGGTGCGCAGCGGCATCGTCAGCAGCCGGTGCTTGGTGATGCTCCAGGCCGGGAAGGTGTAGAGCGGCACAGAGTTGCGCTCGCCGCCGCCGCCGTTGGCCAGCGGCGCATCGACTGCGATGAGCGGCTCGAATGGCTGTTCCAGGTGCGTAGCGGCCAGCAGGGCCGGTGTTTTGGCACGGCCTGGCCGGGTGCCGTGGCCGTTGCTGGTGACAGTGTGTTTCCAGTAGCGGATGTTGCCGTCTGCGTTGAGCGCGGCTTCCATATCGATCCGCATCGCCGGGCTGAACGGCCCCCAGGCGAGTTCCTGTGCGCGGGTCCACTGCAGGCGCACCGCGCGGCCCGGCACGGCGCGCGCGAGCAGGGCGGCGTCGTAGGCGACATCGTCTGCGCCGTTATGGCCGTAGCAGCCCGCACCTTCGGCGTGATGCACGGTGATGGATGCGGCATCGCGCGCAAAGGCGAGCGCGAGGTCGGTGCGTAAATTGAAAATGCCCTGGCTGTGAGTCCATACCTCGACTGCACCGGCGGAAGGGCTGTGCGGCTGATTGCTGCCCGCTGCGAGCACGCCCGCGCCGGCGTTGGCGCTGCTGTCAATGGGCCAGCGCGCCAACGCACAAGACGGGCCGATGGAGGCGTGGGCAACAAAGCCGCGCGAGTAGGTTGCCTGGATCACGCTGCCGCCTGCGGTGTGGTCTGTAGCGTTTGCCGCCGCGTCACTTGCCGCGTCCCCACGCTGGCTCACCACCGTGGTGTCCATCGGCTGCGCGCGCAGCCAGGCCGGCAACTGCTGCGCATCGGGCAGTTCGCGCGTCGCGCGCCACTGCGCGGTTTTTTCAAGCTGTGCGGCGGCGCTGCTGGCGTGCAGTTCGGTGTCCGCCACCACGCCAAGAAAACTGCCATCACGCACCACCGCGATGACGCCGGGCATCGAGGCGATGGCGCTGGTTTCTGCTGACACCAGTTGCGCTCCCGGTGCGGACGGGCGCACCACGCGCCCATGCACCATGCCTGGCAGCATCAGGTCGTGAATCAGGCGCGGCGTGCCGTAAATCTTTTCCGGCAGATCGCGCCGTGGCGCGGCGCTTCCGACGATGCGGTGTTGCGCGGGCGGCTTGGGCGCAAATGCAGGGCTGGCGTCAATGTCGAGATTGACCAGCGCAGCGAGCGCACCATAACTGGTGACGGCGTTGCCGCCCTGGGTATTGGAGTAGATGCGGCCCTGTTCGATGCACAGGTCAGCGTGCGCCACACCGAGTTGCGCGGCGGCGGCGTCGAGAAACAGCGCGCGCGCGTGGGCTGACGCCTGGCGCAGCGCCGCGCCCGATTCCTGAATCGACAAACTGCCTGAGGTCACGGCTTCATCCGGGCTGGTGCTGGTGGCAGCGGCGAGCATGCGCACCTGATCGAGGCTTACGTCGAGTTCTTCGGCGACGATTTGCGCCAGCGCGGTGACGATGCCCTGGCCGATTTCGACTTTGCCGGAGCGCGCCTCGACGCTGCCGTCAGGGGCAAAGCGCAGCCACTGGCTGATGCGGGGGTTGATGGCGAGGCTGGCGGCACGGATGCGCTCGCCGTTGGCGTTGACGCGCAGATTGGTGGTGGCTGCGGCTGTGGCGGCGGTCACTGTGGCAGTTGCGGTAACGCTGGTCGCGGCGGTAGCGGCAGCACCCGCCGCTGCGGTATTGCGCGGCGCGTTCATGCCCGCCCCGCAGACTGGCGCATCACCTGCGCCGCCGACAACACCGCTTTGACGATGCGATTGTGCGAGCCGCAGCGGCACAAGTGTTTATCGAGTGCAGCGCGGACATCGGCATCGGTCGGATCCGGATTACCAGCCAGCAATGCTGCCGCACTGATCTGAATGCCGGAGAGGCAGTAGGCGCACTGGCCGGCCTGCTGCGCGATGAGCGCGCTTTGCAATGGGTGCGGTGTGGCCGCGTTGCCCAAACCCTCAACCGTCACCACTTTTTTGCCGGCCACCGCCCACAGCGGCGTATCGCAGGCTGGCACTGATACGCCATCGACCAGCACATGGCAGGCGCCGCACTGATTGACGCCGCAGCCAAAGCGCGTGCCGGTCAGTTGCAATTGGCCGCGCAGGGTGTCGAGCAGCGCTGTGTGGTCTGCCGCGGCGCTGGTGCAGGCGCGGCCATTGACTTCAAATGCAATCATCTGATGTGTGCCTTTACTGATCGGCCTTGGCACCGGAAATTTTGACAATGCGCGCCCATTTTTCAATGTCCTCACGCAGGTATTTGCCGAACTCATCAAGGCCCATGCTCATGGCGGCTGCGCCTTGCTTGTCCCACTCGGTTTTCACGTCGGCGCGCGCCACGATTTTGCGCACCTCGGCATTGAGTTTGTCGAGCACCGGGCGCGGCGTGGCGGCCGGTGCCATCAGCCCGAGCCAGATCGTCGCTTCATAGCCTGGCACACCGGCCTCGGCCATGGTCGGCACATCGGGCAGCACGGCAGAGCGCGATTTGCCGGTGGTACCGACTGCCTTGACGCGGCCGGCGGCAACATGCTGGGTCATGGTGGTGACCGCATCGAACATCATTTCGATCTGGCCGCCCAGCACATCGGTGCGCGCGCCGACACTGCCCTTGTACGGCACATGCACGATGTTGACGCCGGCCATCGCCTTGAACAATTCGCCGGCCATGTGATACGGCGTGCCCGGGCCGGACGACGCGTAGTTGAGCGCGCCTGGTTTGGCCTTGGCGGCAGCGAGCAACTCGCGCAGCGTGTTGACACCGGCTTTGGGATGCACCACCAACACCAGGTCGGAATAGTTGACCGGCGCGATCGGCGCAAAGTCCTTCATCAGCGCGAACGGCTTGGTAGGAATCAATGATTCGTTGACGGTGTGGGTGTTCGACATCATCAGCAAGGTGTAGCCATCAGCGGGTGACTTGGCCACGATGTCGGTGCCGATCACCGAGCCGCCACCGGGTTTGTTGTCGACCACGAATGACTGGCCGAGCGCGTCGGTCAGGCGCTGGGCAATGAAGCGGCCATAAATATCGGCCGGGCCGCCAGCGGCAAACGGGACGACGATTTTGACGGCGCGGGCGGGATAGTCTTGTGCGGCGGCAGGCGGGAGAGCGAGCGCCAGCGCGGTGACCAGGAAGGTGCGAAGCGGGACGTGAGACGAGATGCGAAACGAGGTGCGAAACATGGCGTGACTCCCAAAGGAGTGGATTGCGCGCTACCTTAACAAAAAAGCGCGCACAAAAAGCGCGTCTCCCAAATTTCACCGGTCATGATAGACGCCTGCTCTGGCGGCAGGGTGTAGCGGGGGAATGCTGCGGCAGTTGGATCAAACCGCCGCGCCGCAGGCGGTGAGCAATGCGTCGACGTCATCAAAGGGTACGATTTGCGTGCCATTGTGCAGCCAGCGCTCGCTGCCGCCGTAGACCAGCCCGCCGCCATTGGGCGCGGCACTGACCAGCTTGGAGAAGTGCCTGAGGCCCTTGAAATAGTCTGGGTTGATGGTTGCGCCGGCCTTGATCTCGATTGGGTACACGCCGTGGCCGAATTCGAGCAGCAGGTCGATCTCTGCCCCTTCGCTGTCGCGATAGAAAAACAGGTTGTCGCGCAGCCCGCGATGCAAGCGGAACTTAAGCGCGTCCATCATCACCATGTTTTCAAACAAGCCGCCGCGCAATGGGTGGGTGAGAAGTTGCTGCGCTGACTGAATGCCGATCAGCCAGGCCGCGAGACCGGTATCGTAAAAATACAGCTTGGGCGATTTCATCAAGCGCTTGGTGGTGCGCCAGTGATAGGGCTGCACCAAATGCACGATGTAGCTGGCCTGCAATACCGTGAGCCAGCGCCTTGCGGTGGTGTGCGAAATGCCCAGGTCCTGCGCCAGATTTTGGAGATTCAGCAATTGGCCGGTGCGGCCCGCGCACAGACGCACGAAGCTTTCAAACATCGCGAGGTCTGGAACATTGAGCAATTCGCGCAGGTCACGCTGCACGTAGGTCGCAAAGTAATCGCTCAGCGCTTGCGCGGGGGGCAATTTGCGGTCGTGAATGCGCGGATAGAAGCCGCTGAACATCCACTGGGCGGCATTGTCTGTATCCACACCGCTGGCGCGAAGTTCCTCAAACGAGAACGGCAGCAGGCGCAGCAAGCCAACGCGCCCCGCGAGGGACTGGCTGACCTTGCTCATCACCTCGAACTGCTGGCTGCCGGTCAGGATGAAGCGCCCCGGGCGCGGGTCTTCATCGGCCAGCACCTGAATGTAGGACACCAGTTCAGGGGCGCGCTGAAATTCATCAAGAATCACACCGTCCGCAAATTGCGCCAAAAAACCGCGTGGATCAGCCTGCGCCAGCCGCCGGGCGTCCGGTGCTTCAAGATTGACATACGGCATCTGCGGAAACACCGTGCGCGCGAGTGTGGTCTTGCCGCTCTGGCGCGGGCCGGTGATGGTCACGGCCGGATAGAGCGCGGCGAGATGGCGCAAATGCGGGCTGGCGGTGCGGATGATCATATATTGAGCATAGCACTAAAACCTGTAATATGAACATTATAAGTTCAAATTACAGGTTTTAGGGACCTGAGAGCCGAGTCCCAAATAATGCTCGCCTTAGCCGCCAGATTCGCGTATAGTTCAGTTTGTGCATTGCAATATATGTGCAGTTGAGCGAATCAAAGAAACCTGATTAATTTGTGATTAATTTCAATTAATTCAGATGGTTGTAGAGATTCGCTAAGGGGCAAGCTGCAAGGCCCCTTTCGTCTCCGACCCTTTTCGTCAAGCCCCCCGCGCGTCACTGAGGCCACTCAGAGCGGACCGGCATAGCGGCTACAGGTTTGGCGCCGATATCCGATGTTCCGCCGCGCCATCGCGTAGCCCGGCTCATGTTGTCAATGAGCGTGCCATGCCCAGTTAGCGGTTTGTTGTGCTGTGCGCTCTTCCCATCAAGGCGAGCGGCGGCTATGGCTTTGCCTGCACTGCGGGCGGTCTTCAAGAAAAGGAAATGCCATGAGCGTTACAGCTCAAGTTTCACCCGTTACAGATCAAGTTACCTCTCAAGTTACATCCCAGGCTGCAGGTCAGGTTGCAAGTCAAGTTGCAAGTCAAGTGACATCACAATTTGCCAGCCTCGGATTGCACCCGATTATTCTCAACTCGCTCAAATCGAGCGGCTACGAGACCCCCACTGCCGTGCAGATGCAGGCGATTCCCGCTGCGCTCGCTGGCGGTGACTTGCTGGTGTCCTCGCACACCGGCAGCGGCAAGACCGCAGCCTTCATGCTGCCAAGCCTGAACCGTCTGGTCGAAGAGAGCAGCGTCAAGGGCAGCAACGGCCCGCGCATTCTGGTGTTGACCCCGACGCGCGAACTGGCACTGCAAGTGGACAAAGCGTCTTACACCTACGGCCACAAACTCAAAAAATTCCGCGTTGCCTGCCTGGTGGGCGGCATGCCTTATCCGGTGCAATTGAAGGCCCTGCAAGGTCCGGTTGATGTCGTGGTCGCCACACCGGGCCGCTTGATGGATCACATGGAGCGCGGTCGCATCGATTTCCGCCGTCTCGAAGTGCTGATCCTCGACGAAGCTGACCGCATGCTCGACATGGGTTTCATTGAAGACATCGAAGCCATCGTCGCCAAGACGCCGGCCTCGCGTCAAACCTTGCTGTTCTCGGCCACGCTCGACGGCGTGGTCGGTGCGATGGCGCGCAAGATCACCAAAGATGCCAAGCGCATCGAGATCGCCACCTCGCCCGAACTCAAAGCCAACATCGAGCAGCGCTTCATGTTCGCCGACAACATGACGCACAAAAACAAATTGCTTGATGCGATTTTGCGCGACACCGACATCCAGCAGGCGCTGGTGTTCACCTCGACCAAACGCAGCGCCGATGATTTGTCCGGCCTGTTGCGCGACCAGGGCTTCTCGGCTCAGGCGCTGCATGGCGACATGAACCAGGGCCAGCGCAACCGCACCCTCAAGGGCATGCACGATGGCCGCACCCGCGTGCTGGTCGCGACCGACGTCGCTGCGCGCGGCCTCGATGTGGCCGGTATCAGCCACGTCATCAACTTTGACGCGCCGCGCCAGGCCGAAGACTATGTGCATCGCATCGGCCGCACCGGCCGTGCGGGCCGCACCGGTTTTGCGGTGACGCTGGTCAACCCGGGTGAGCGCAGCCTGATGCGTTCGATTGAGCGCTTCACCGGCCAGCGCGCGCAGGTGGACGCGATTGCCGGCCTGGAGCCGAAAATCACCGAAGAGCGCAGTGGCAAGCACCCGGCGCGGCGTGGTGCCAAGCCGGGCGGTTATGCGCGTCCTGGCACGGGCGCGCCGAAGCCATTTGGTGCCAAACCGGCCTTCGGCGCGAAGCCACCGTTTGGCGCAAAACCGCCTTATGCCGCCAAGCCCTATGGCGAAAAGTCGTATGGTGAAAAGTCCTACGGTGGTGCCAAGTCGTATGGCGACGCCAAACCGTACGGTGACGCCAAGCCGGCGTATCCCAAAACCGGCAAGCCATTCGGCAGCGGTTTCAAGCGTGAAGAACGCGGCGGTTATCAGGCACGCACGCGCGCTGCTGCTTGAGCGGAAACTGTAATCAACAAAAAGGCCACCTTCGGGTGGCCTTTTTGTTGGGAGTGATGTACACGATGCGGGCCTGACACTGTCGCACCGGCTGCCTCACCGCAGCGAGTTTTTACACGCGCCGCTGTTACACGCGTCGCTTTTATACGCGTCGCTTGTACTCACCCGTGCGGGTATCGACTTCGATCTTGTCGCCGGTGGCAACAAACAGCGGCACGCCGACTTCGAAGCCGGTGGCGAGCTTGGCCGGTTTGAGCACCTTGCCCGAGGTATCGCCGCGAATCGCCGGCTCGGTGTAAATGATCTCGCGCTCGACCGTGGTCGGCAGTTCGGCCGAAATGGCGCGCTCGTTATAAAACGTCAGTTCGCACTGCATGCCGTCTTCGAGAAAATTGATGGCGTCGCCGAGGCTTTCTTTC
>JANOYK010000392.1:0-4500 GCA_031428855.1 Burkholderiales bacterium
CCGGAAACCGTTGGTGTGAGCCGGTTTCCAGCTTCATCCACGACGCAAGCCTGATAGCCAGGGACGGCGTAACCGGTTGCGCCGCGGCGCACCGACTCGGGCGTGTGCGAGATGAAAATGTGGATCATCTCGGTGGCGCCGTTGCCGTCGATCAGTTCGATGCCGGTGGCGTTTTTCCAGAGCTGGGGCGTGGCGTCGGGCAGGGCTTCGCCGGCCGAGACGCATTTTTTCAGACTTTTGAGACTGTGCTGCGCTGCCAGCCCCGCCATCTGGCGGTAAAAGGTCGGGGCGGTGAAGCAGATGGTCGCCTTGAATGTGTCGATGGTGCCGAGCAGCGCATCGGGGGTAAGCTTTTCGTGCAGCACGGTGGAGGCGCCAACGCGCAGCGGAAATGCGAGCAGCCCGCCTAAGCCAAAGGTGAAGGCGAGCGGCGGTGTGCCGCAAAAAATGTCATCGCGTGCGGGTTTGAGAATCGCGCGCGAAAAGGCATCGCACATGGCGATCACGTCGCGGTGAAAATGTACCGTGCCTTTTGGCACACCGGTGGTGCCGGAGGTGAAGGCGATCAGCGCCGGGTCGTCGGCGGCGGTGTCGCAGGCGGTGAAGGTGGTGGGTTTGCTGTTGAGCATTTCTTCGAGGCCACCGACGTCGGTCTCGTTGAAAAACGCGGCGCGCAGCAGGCTCGGTGCGTAGTGTTCACCGTTCGGGTTGGTGACGCTGGCGATTTCTTCCCACAGCGCGACATCGCACAGCGCGTGCGACACCTCGGCCTTGTCGATGATTTGCTTGAGCTCGCGCGCGCGCAGCAGCGGCATGGTGCCGACCGCCACCATGCCGGCCTTGAGCACGGCCAGCCAGCAGGCCGCCATCATGGCGTTGTTGGGCCCGCGCAGCAGCACCCGGCTGCCCGGCAGCAGGTCAAAGTCTTCGACCAGCACATGGGCGATCTGATTGACGCGGGTTTGCAGCTGCGCGTAGGTGGCGCACACCGGTTTGCCGTTGACCGGCATCCAGATCGCCGGGCGCTTGCCGTGGCCGGCTGCGATGGCTTTGTCGAGCAGCTCGGCCGCCGCGTTCATGCGCGCCGGGTATTGCAGCCCGGGCAGATCAAACGTCAGATCGGGCCATTGCGCGCGCGGCGGCAGGTGGCCGCGCGTGAAGGGGTCGATATGGGCGCTGGGCGCAGGCGCGGCGGGGGCGGGCTGACGCGTGCTGACAGAGGCTAGGGGTGTGGGCATGGTCTTACTCCTTCAGGGTTTCTCGCCCGATGATTAATTTTTGCACTTCGGTAGCGCCTTCGTAAATCCGCAGGGCGCGAATTTCGCGGTAGAGCTTTTCAACCGTTTCACCCGCTTGCACACCGCGCCCGCCGAATAATTGCACAGCGCGGTCGATCACGGTTTGGGCGTTTTCGGTGGCGGTCATTTTCGCCATAGCGGCTTCTTTGGTGGTGCGCGCACCGGGTGTGTGCAGATTGACATCGCGCTGCCACGCGGCGCGGTAGGTGAGCAGGGCAGCTGCGTCAATCAACGTTGCCATCTCGCCGATAGCGGCCTGAGTGAGCTGCAAATCGGCCAGGGTGCCGCCAAACATGGTGCGCGATTTGGCGTGGGCCACTGCTTCATCGAGCGCGCGCCGGGCGAAGCCCAACGCGGCGGCGGCCACCGAGGCGCGAAAAATATCCAGCGTCTGCATCGCCAGCTTGAAGCCGCCGCCTTCGGCCCCGAGCAATTGCGCGGCGGGCACGCGGCAATCTTCAAACTTCAACGTCGCCAGCGGATGCGGCGCGATCACATCAATCCGTTCGGCGATGGTGAGGCCTGGTGTGTTGGCATCAACCACAAAGGCGGAGATGCCCTTGGCTCCTTTAGCGGTGGCATCGGTGCGCGCAAACACGCAATAAAAATCGGCGATGCCACCGTTGGATATCCAGGTCTTGGTGCCGTTGAGGGCATAGCTGCCGTGTGACAGGGGTGCCGCCGGGTTGTCGCCGCCATCCCGGCTTGCGCTGGCGGCGGCATCGGCATCAGCAGCGGACGAGGTGCCAGCGCCCGCACCCGCACCAGCTTCAAAGCGCGCACTCGCCGTCATCGCGCCCACATCCGAACCAGCCTCCGGCTCGGACAGCGCAAACGCGGCAATCGCCTCACCGCGCGCGACGCGCGGCAGGTAGCGCGCCTTGAGCGCGTCTGACCCCGCCAGGCTGATCGCGCCGCTGCCCAGACCCTGCATCGCAAACGCAAAGTCGGCCAGGCCCTCGTGATACGCCAGCTTCTCGCGCAGGATGCACAGCGCGCGCGAGTCGAGGTGTTCGAGCACGCCGCCGTAAGCGGCCGGCACCGCGTGGCGCAGCCAGCCGGCGTCACCCAGCTGGCGCACCAGCGCGATGCAATCGGCATCGACCCCTGCTCTGGAACCGTTGTGGGACAAGGGTTTCAGGACGCTGCCGCACCACCGGCCCAATCCATGTGCCAGAGCGCGGTGGTGCTCGTCAAAAAACGGCCACGCCAGATGTGACTGGTTCATGCGGCGCCCCCGAACATGCACGCGCGCACGCTCACCCCCCCGCCTTGATGGTTGATTTAAGCCGCCCGAGCAGGCGGTGCAGTTCATGCTGTTCGGCGGGCGTCAATCCTTCGAGCAAGCCCGCCACCCACTCTTCGTGCCGCGCCGCCATTTTGGCGAAGCTGCGCCGCCCGGCAGCAGTGAGTGCAATCAACACTGCGCGCCGGTCTTGCGCATCGGCTTCGCGCGTCACCAGCCCCTCGGCTTCCAGTTGATCGGCGATACCCGTCACGTTGCCCCCCGTCACCATCAGGCGTTGCGAGAGTTCGCCCATTTTCAAACCGCCCGGGTGGCGGTACAGCTGCGCCATCAGGTCAAAGCGCGGCAGCGTCACCTCAAATTCGGCACGCAGTTCAGCGCGGATCGCAGCTTCCATCAAACTGGTGCAGGTGAGCAGCCGCAGCCACAGGCGCAAACCTTCGTGGTCGCCGGCCTGGATGCGGGTTTCGTGGTCGAGTGCAGATGGCGCCTGTGCGGCAGCAGGCAGATTGGCAGAGACAGCGGCGGCACCCATGCAATTACTTTAGGTCTAAAGTAATTGCCTGTCAACGCTTGTCTATAATGGGCTGGTCTTTTGCCGGGAGGCCACGCCGTGAACCAGGAACAAGCACACAAATACATGCACGACTTGCTCCGTCTGATGGTGAGCAAAAAGGCGTCTGACCTGTTCATTGCCGACGATTTTCCGCCGGCCATGAAGATTGACGGCAAGCTCACCGCCGTGGCCAATCAAAAACTGGCCGGTGCCCACACCCGCCTGTTCGCCGAGGCGCTGATGACCGGCAAACAGCGCGCCGAATTCGAGGCCGAAAAAGAATCCAACTTCGCCATCGCCCCCGATGGCGTCGGGCGCTTCCGGGTCAACGTGTTTTTGCAGCAAGGCGAAGTCAGCCTCGTTGCGCGCACCATCGCCACCGAGATCCCCACCACCGGGCAAATGGGCCTGCCGCCGGTGATGAACGAGATCGTCATGAGCCGCCGCGGCCTGGTGCTGATGGTGGGCGGCACCGGCTCGGGCAAGTCAACCTCGCTGGCGGCGATGATTCATCACCGCAACGCCAACGCGGCTGACCACATCATCACGATTCAAGACCCGATTGAGTTCGTGCATAAAAACCTGCAATCGCTGGTAAGCCACCGCGAGATCGGGCGCGACACCCACAACTGGTTCAACGCCCTCAAAAACACCCTGCGCCAGGCCCCGGACGTGATTTTCATCGGCGAGGTGCGCGAGAAGGAGACGATGGAATACGCGCTCGCCTTCGCCGAAACCGGGCATCTGGCAATGGCGACCCTGCACGCCAACAACGCCAATCAGGCGATTGAACGCATTCTCAATTTTTTCCCGGTCGACAAACGCGATCAGGTCTTGATGGACCTCTCGCTCAACCTCAAGGCCATCGTCTCGCAGCGCCTGATCCGCCGCGCCGATGGCCGGGGAAGGGTGGCAGCAATAGAAATCATGCAAAACACGCCGCTCATCGCCGACCACATCTTTAAAGGCGAGGTGCAGGAACTCAAAGAGGCGATGGTCAAGGGCCGCGAGGCGGGCAATCAAACCTTCGACATGGCGCTGTTCGACCTCGCCGAAAAAGGCCTGATAACGCGCGACGAAGCGATGCGCAACGCCGACTCGGTCAACGACTTGCGTGTCAAATTCCGGCTCGAATCCAAATCAGCCGGCGGGGCCGCCGAATTCAAAGGCGCGGCCGGCTTGTCGCTCGATAGCGACCTCACCAAAAAACTGGGGTTGGACAAGAAAAAGTAGGTTGCAGACATGAAAACTCGAAGTTCCACTTCGAGTTTTCATGGTAAATTTGTCGGATATGATCCCGCGTCCGATCCACCTTGCACAGCTAACGGCCAAATTGGCCGACTTTCCGCTGGTAGCCATTCTGGGCCCCCGGCAGGTAGGCAAGACCACGCTCGCCAAGC
>JANOYK010000393.1:0-1700 GCA_031428855.1 Burkholderiales bacterium
ATGACGCCGCGCACGCCGCCGACCGCAACCGGCCTTGCCGCCCCGCCCGGCATCGCGCGCGCGCGGGTGTCGAGCCTGGACGAGCCGCTGGCCTACGCCAAACTGATGAATCTGACGCTGCAAGCGCACGACAACCAGCCCGGTGTCAGCCTGCCGTTCCGCCAGCTCGATTACGCGCTGATTGAGGCTTGGCTCACGCGCATTCTGGAACTCGACCCGCAAGGCCAGTATCCGCTGCTGGCGGCGAGCCGTCTGTATGGCGCGGTGGATGACCCGGTGCGCCAGCGGCGCATGCTCGAATTTGTGTACCGCCAATTTCTGCTCGACCCGAACCGGCGCTGGCAGTGGCTGGCGCACGCCGCCTATATTGCGCGCCATCAACTGCGCGACATGGCCCTGGCGCTGCGCTATGCCCAGGCGCTGCGCTTGCACGCCAGCAGCGGCCGCGTGCCGGCCTGGGCACGCCAAATGGAAAATTTTCTGCGTGCAGACATGAATGAGATTGACACCGCCAAACTGCTGCTGGGCGGCTTGCTGGCCGGCGGTGAAGTCACCGATGCGTCCGAATACCGTTTTTTGGCCGGGCGGCTGGCGGAATTGGGGGGGCGGACGGTGGCATCGCCAAAATGACGAGATTTCGCCAGTTTTGACATTGTTACGACAGGTTAACGTCACCCAAACAGTAAAAATGTTCTTATAAAACAGGTGCTTGGGATGAAATAAAAAAATCGTGACTTGGCACGAAGCATGCTGCATGTTCTGGCATTGACATTTCGGCGTTCCATCGGTACATCCGTACATCGGTTTTAAAGGGGAAAATACATCATGCGTAAACCACAGGGCTTACAACAGGGCTTACAACAGGGCTTCACCTTGGTTGAGATCGCGATTGTGTTGGTCATCATCGGCCTGCTGCTCGGCGGCATTTTGCGCGGCCAGGAATTGATCCAGAATGCACGGGTGCGCAACATCATCGACCAGCAAAACGGCATCAAGGCGGCGTTTTTCGGCTTCCAGGACCGGTTTCGCATGATTCCAGGGGATTTGACGGCAGCGCAGGTCGCTCAAGTGGGTGCCGGTGTGATCGTGGCGGGTACACCTGGCACCGGTGTGATTGACGCGACTGATTCCGCTGCCGCATTCCAAAACATCACGACGACAGGCTTTATCAGCTGCCAAACTTGCACAGCGGCAGCGGCAGCAGTAGCCGGTGCCGGCAACAGCCCCTCAAACGTCTATGGCGGCGTATTGCAACTAGTCACCGACGGCGTTTATTCGACTCCGACGCAGATCCTTCCTGGTGACGGTGCCGTGCGCCATAACATCAAAACCGGCAATCTGATTCCTTCCAACGTGCTGTATGAAGCTGACGTGAAGGTGGATGATGGCGTGCCAAATGGCGGGCAATTCCGGTTCAGCAACTGGACTGCCGCCGGTGGTGTGGCTCCCGCCGCCGCATGTGAAAATGGTGCCGCCGCCGCCGCAACGCCTTGGCAAACCACGCAAAACGCAATCCAGCCCAATTGCGGCGGCGTCACGTTGATTAATTGATTGCCGCCGATTGCGGTCGCCTGCGGCCGGAGTAATCTCCTGACAAAAAGCCCGCTCCCGCAGCGGGTTTTTTTACGCCTGCCCCGCCAGCAAGTGCGCCTCGGCGCGGGCGATGGTTGCCGGCACGCCCTTGAGCACCACCATGTCAC
>JANOYK010000394.1:0-9300 GCA_031428855.1 Burkholderiales bacterium
GCCGGGGTGGAAGGCGTGGTGCGTCACGGTCCAGCTATAAAGTGTGCCGCGCATGGCCGAGGCAATCCACTCGACCTGGTCCGACTGGCAGGCCCCGCACAGCACCTGCGGATAGTGGCGCACCTTGGCGCAGGCACCGCAGCGTTGCAACATGAGCTTGCCCGCGCGTGCGCCTTCCCAATACGGCGCAGACAGCGGTGAGGGATGTGGAACTGGTTTGGCGTGACGTGGGGAGAGTTGCGTGGCAGATGCTGTTGTCGTAGTCATGATTTACCCCCTGCGCATGATGGCCATCGCGCCATCGCCCTGATCGCCATAACCGGTGACGAGTCCTACCTCGGCACCCTGCACCTGCGCGCGCCCGCCGGCCCAGCGCAGTTGGCGCACCAGTTCGACCACATGATTGGACCCGTACAAATGCCCTTGCGAGAGCAACCCGCCATGCGTGTTGGTCGGCAACGCACCGCCCAGACGCAAGCGCCCGTTCTCGATGAACGCACCGCCCTCGCCCTTCTTGCAAAAGCCCATGTCTTCGAGTTCGCAGATCACCACGTAAGTAAAGCAGTCGTAAATTTCAGCCACGTCAATGTCGGCATGGGTCACGCCGGCCATCTGGAATACCCGCGGTGCGGCCTTGGCGAGGCCGACTTCGGTCATGTCGCGCCGCTGCGTGATCGACGCAGGCTGATCCGGATGCCCTTCGGCGACGCCCATCACATAGACCGGATGCTGGCGCATGTCGCGCGCGCGCTCGGCGCTGCTGACGATGAAGGCGACGCCGCCATCGCTTTCGAGGCTGCAATCCAACAGCCGGAACGGGTCGGCCACCATGCGTGAGTTGGCGTGATCTTCCAATGTGATCGGTATTTTCATCACGGCGTTGTCGTTGAGCAGCGCGTGCTCGCGGCAGACCACGGCAACTTCACCAAACTGCGTAGTAGTAGTGCCGTACAACTCCATGTGGCGGCGCGCCATCGGCGCGGAGAGTTGCGCCGGCGCGAGAGAGCCAATCGGGTATTCGGATTCGGTGACCAGATGAAACTGCGGCATCTGGTGGATGCGCACCCCGGCGCGTGCGCCGCTGGTGACATTGCGGCCGAACGGCACCAGCACGTGGTTGCACACGCCTGACGCCACCGCCGCGCCGGCCGCCTGCAAGGCCGCGACCGGGCTGGCTCCGCCGTGCGGAATCTGGATCGAAAAACGCAGGTCTTCAATGCCGAAGTTGGTGATGAATTCTTCGGCGCTGGCACCGCTGATGCCCATCGGGATGATGCCGTCGATGTCGCCGGGTTTGAGGCCGGCGTCGGCGATGGCTTTGAGCGAAGCTTCGAACTGCAGCGCGATGCCACTCTTGGTGGCACCGCGCGTGTAGGCGGTTTCGCCGATGCCGGTGACGGCCGATTTTTCTTTCAATGACATGCTGCTTCCTTGAGATCTGTGGTGGTGCTGACTGCGATGATCTCAATTATGTGCCGGTGTGGCGCGCCGGGTGGGCCGCTGCCGCGCCTGGTTCTGAAGCGGCGGCAGCGGCGTCACGCCATACCAGCAGCGCATCCAGTGCTTCCACCTGACTGCCCCGTACCCACAACGGGTTGATGTCGGCCTCTCGCAAGTCATCACCGCAAACCAACAGCACGTCGCCGATGCGCGCGATCACGGCCGCCAGTTGGTCGATATCTGCCGCGGGAATACCACGCTGCCCCGCCAGCAATTTTGCGCCGCGCAAGCTACCGAACATGCGCTTGACCTCGTTAGCATCGACCGGCAACAGACGCAACGCCACATCCTGCATCACCTCAACCCAGACGCCGCCGAGGCCCACGGCCAGCACCGGCCCCCACTGCGGATCACGCGTAAAGCCCACCAGCAATTCGATGCCGCGTTCACGCATCGGCGCGACGATCACGCCTTCGATGCGGGCTTCGGGACAATGCGACACCGCAGCGGCCATCATCTGTGTGAATGCCGCGCGCACAGCATCGTCCCCCCGCACGTTGAGCGCCACGCCGCCGATGTCGCTCTTGTGCGCAATATCGGGCGAGGCAATCTTGAGCACCACCGTGCCGCCCAGCGTCCGGGCTGCGGCCACTGCTTGCGCCGCGTCCGTGGCGAGCATGGCGGGCACCACGGGCACGCCCTGGCGTGACAAATAGTCGAGCACTTCCCGCTCTGAGCGCGGGCGCATGCGGTCCGCTGCCGCGCCAGTCTGGATTGGCTCTGAGACGGGTATCGGCCCAAGATCCGCTCCCACCAAGGGTTTCAACCCATGCTCGCGTTGCCGCTGGGACCACCAGAAGGCACCGGCCAGGCCCGTCAACGCGCGGTCCAGCCCGCAGGCAAGATAGTTGAGGCCCTCGGCCGCAATCGTGCTGCGCGCCATGTGGTTGACCAGGGTGTTGGTGTAACTGACCAAAAACCCGGGCACCGGCGCAGCAGCCAGACCGCGCCCGAGATGATGATGCAACTGTGTCAGGCGCTGGCTGATCTGGTCATCGCCGGTGGGCACCTGATACCACGGGCACAGCAGCGCGGCGACATCAGCCTGCGCGCCCATGACGCGCACTACGCCTTCACACTGCGCCGGCGTGACCGAGCCAGTCAGATCAATCGGGTTGTGCGGCGTGGCCGAATCAGGAATCGTCGCGCGCAATGCGGCTTCAGTGGCTGGTGCCAGTGCCGCCAATGCAAGGCCGCGCAGATGTGCCGTGTCCGCCGCGATCTCTCCGACCCCGCCTGAGTTGGTGACCACCGCCAGGCCGCCCGCGCGCAGCACACCAGTGCGGCCGGCAATGTCGGCAGTGGCCAGCAAGTCCTCCATCGAACGCACGCGGATCACACCGTACTGGGCACAGATGCCGTCAAACACCTTGTCATCACCCACCAGCGATCCAGTGTGCGCCATGGCCGATTTGACGGTGATGTCGCTGGTGCCAATTTTCAATATCACCAGCGGCTTGGCGGCTGCCAGCGCGCGCTGTGCCGCCAGACGAAAACGTACCGGGCTGCGAAACGTTTCGGCAAAAATCGCAATCGCGCGCGTCGATGGGTCATCAATCAAAAATTCCACAAAGGCCGCGCCGTCGAGATCGGCCTCGTTGCCGGTCGAGACCGCGTAGCTCAAACCCACATCCTGCTGATGCGCCAGGGTGGACAAAAAATGCGCGGTCGCACCGCTTTGCGACACGATGCCGACGCCGCTGTTGCGCGACGGCGCCTTCACCGGCGTGGTCCACACATAGGCACGGTTGACGAAATTGATGAAGCCGAGGCAATTGGGGCCGAGCAACCGGATGTTGTGCTGTGCGGCAAGCGCGCGCACCTGTTCCTGTGCGGCGGCACCGGCGGCGCCGGTTTCGGCAAAACCGGCAGACAGAATCACGGCGGCGCGCGCGCCCGCGGCCGCGAGGCCCGCGAGCGCATCAGCCACCGCAGCGGTGGGTGTCATGATGAGGCCCAAGGCGACCGGCTCACCAATCGCAGCGCAGGTGGTTGCGGCCTGCTGCCCGTGGGCGATGGCACCGCGCGGATTGACCAAATGCACCCTGCCTTGATAACCACCCTGGGTCAGGTTGTCAAACGCAATCGACGACCAGCGCGATTTGTCTGACGCGCCGATCAGCGCGACCGAGGCGGGATTGAGCAGCGCCGCAATGCCGCTGTGTGCTGCGGCGGAATCGGCAGAAGGCGTCATGCAATCGTGGCAATCAATGGCGGCAATTGACGCGCTGCATGCTCCGTGCGCGCGGTCAATCAGAGCGCAATGCCGAGCTTCTTGACCACCGCGGTCCAGCGCGCCACTTCGCTTGCCACATAGGCCTGCGCCTGCGCCGGGGTTGAATTGGCCACCGGGGTAATACCGAGCGCTGCAAGGCGCTCCAGAATTGCCGGGCGCTCCATCACGCGCGCCGCGGCTTTGGCAATCGGCTCGATGATGTCGCGCGGGGTGCCGAGCGGCGCGGCGAGCGCATTGGAGGTGCCGGCCAAAATGTCAATGCCGCTCTCACGCGCCGTGGGAATCTCCGGCGCAATTTTTTCGCGCGCTTCGGCCATGGTGCAGATGATGCGCAAGCGGCCGGACTTGTGATGCTGCTGCAAGGTGCCGGTGGTCTCGATGATGTACTGCACATTGCCGGCGATGGTGTCGGTAATCGCCCCGGCGCTGCCGGCGTAGGCAATGTCGAGCACATCGATACCGGCGCGCTCTTTGAACAATTCCCCGGCCAGATGCACCGTGGTGCCCAGGCCCGCGTGGCCGTAAGACATCTTGCCGGGGCGCGCCTTGGCGTAAGCCATCAAGCTTTTCAAATCCGTGACCGGCAAGGCCGGGTTGACGGCGATCACAAACGGCGCGTTGGTGAGCAGCGCGATCCACTGAAAATCTTCCACCGGGTTGTACGGCGGCTTGGCGCGCGAGATCGGCGCAGAGACCGAAGTCGAGCCAGTCGCCATCATCAACTGCGTGCCGTCTTTGGGAGCGCGCAAAAAACCGATGGCGACGGTGAGGCCGCCGGCACCGGGTTTGTTGTCCACCAGCACCGGGCGCGACAACTCTTCACGCAACCCATCAGCAAAAATGCGCGCGAACAAATCGCCCGAGCCGCCGGGGGGAAAACCGACGGCGATTTTGATCGGCGCGTCGGACGCCTGCGCAAAGGCAGAGCCGAACTGCGCCCCGATGAGCCAGCCCGCCGCTCCGCCCGCAGCCCCGATAAACGCGCGGCGCGCGGTCATCACGCCACCTCAAACCAGAAATCGAGCACGTCACCCGTGCGTTGCGGCGCAAACTTGGTCATCACCTTGGTGCCCACCGCGAGTTGCGCTGCTGCTTTCTCGCCATCGCTCAGATCAATGCCTTTGAAATAGCCGCCAATCGCGGTATCCGCGCCTTTGAGCAGCACATAGCCAAATGCATACGGCGGGTCGGGCAGATTGTTGAAAGCTTCGTAGACGATGGTGAAACATTCGATCTTGCCCTTGGGGCCAACTTCAATCCAGTCCGTGGTCGGCTCCAGCGTCTCATCGGAGAACGCGCGCGGCGGCACCAGCACGCGGCCCGACTTCGGGTCACGCCGTCCGTAAATTTTGGCGTGATCGCGAATCTGCGCAAAAAACCAGCTCGCGGTTTCGCCCAGCGCGTGGTTGTAGGTGATGTTCCATTTCTCGGTACGGGTCATCAGTTCCATCTGGATTCCTCTTTCAATCGTCGATTCAGTAATGTGCAAAGCCGGGGTAGAACGAAGCCCTTAGGCCTCGACCACCATCGCCCCGAAAAATTGATGGTCGCCGCCGTTGCCGCTGGCGATGCCGCGCTTGGCCCCCTTGACCTGGTGCCCGCCCGCGCGGCCCCACACTTGCAGCGCAATCTCGGCGACACGCACCATCGCCGTCACTGCAATCGCGTTGGCGCACAGCGTGCCGCCGGACGGATTGACCGGCGATTTGCCACCCAGTTTGAAGCGGCCCTCTTCGCGCAGCAAGCGCGGCGATTCGCCCAGCTTGGCGAGGCCCGCCGCTTCAATCGCATGAAACTCGGTGTTGCTGAACGGCGCATACATCTCGGCCACGTCGATCTGCTTCATCGGGTTGGTGATGCCGGCCATCTTGTAGGCACGCTGACAGGCAACGCTGAGCGCTTGCGCATCGGCATGATCGGCGGTGAAACCGTTACCCATGCGGTCACCCATGAAATAGCTCTCGGAGCTGTGGCCGACGCCGGTGATCCACACCGCGTCGAGCGAATGCTTGCGAATGTACTCTTCGGACGCCAGCACCATGGCACAGCCACCGGACGATTGCGGACAGCAGTCGAACAATTTGACCGGCCACGAAATCATGCGCGAATTCATCACCTCTTCAATCGTGGTGCGGTCACGCAAATGCGCCTTCGGGTTGAGCGCAGCATGCTCGCGGTTTTTGACGACGATGCGCGCCATGTCCTCCTGCGTCATGCCGTATTTGTGCATGTAGCGGATCGCCGACATCGCCAGCATGGTGATGGTGCCGAGTGGCAGCGCGCGCTCGTAGGCCGGATCCCAAATCTTGTTCAGAATCGTCTGCGAGTCGCCGCATTCACCGACCTTGTCGGCACCAGCGGCGAGCACCACATCACACACGCCAGCGGCAATGTGCGAATGCGCGGCAGCCAGTGCCGAGATGCCGGTCGAGCCGCCAGTGTTGATGCGCATGAAGCGCTTGCTGCGCGCACCGACCGCATCCACTCCCAGACGCTCGGCGTTGCCGATGCCGAGCAGCGCATCGGGTGCCAGCGAATAGACCACGGCTTCAATGTCATCGAGGCTGCGCTTGCAATCGGCCAGCGCCAGCGCGACCGCTTCGCGCACCAACTCAGGGTAGTTGGCGTCGCGGCGGCGCGCCTTGAATTCGGACTGGCCGATGCCGATGATGCCTACGCGCGGCGGCTTCATTTCTTGCTCCTCTGATTCAATGTCTGCTTCGTTTTAACGGTTGCCTTGCGCACCGGCTTCTGCGCCACCTTGGTCTTGGCGATTACCTTGCGCGCCGGCCTGCTGGCCACCTTCTTCGCCGCAGGCTTGGTCTGCTTTTGTGCAGACTTCGGTGCAGGCTTTTGTGCAGACTTTTGTGCAGGCTTTTGTGCAGACTTCGGTGCGGCCTTCTTTGCAGCCTTTTTTGCAGCCTTCTTTGCTGCTTTCAAAGGCGCATTGCCAAACACCACCACATTGTTGTATTGCATCGCGAAGCCGCTGGCACCATGCGCCAGCGCGCGGCGCACATTGGCACGCTGGTGGATGCCGGCGCAGCCACGCACCTGATTGGCCGCTTCCACAATGCGCAACAAGCCAGTGCAGAACACCGGGTTAAACGAAATCGCACCGCCCGACAGATTGACCGGCAGCTTGCCTGCATGGCCAAAATCGCCACGCCGGGTTGCTGCCACCCACTGATCTTTTGCGCAAAGCCCCAAGCCTTCGAGCGCAATCAATTCCTGATAGGGCGTCGCATCAGCCACTTCGGCCAGATCAAACGCACGCTTCACATCCCCCGGCTTGATGCCGGCATCGCGGTAGGCCTGCTGCGCTGCGGCGCGCAGGGAATCGACCTGCGACAAATCACGGTCGCCCAGAAACGCGGTCTCGGTGGCCCAGCCGACGCCGTGAATCCAGGCCGGTTTCACGTTCTTGTGTTCGGCAATCCATTCTTCAGAAGCGATGATGGTGGCGACCACGCAAAACGCCGGCGGCGACACCATGCCCTCGGTGATCGGCCAGCGCAACATCTTGCTGCCGGCAATCAACACCGGCTGCAGCGGTGAGGGTGCGAGTTCGGGATAGGCAAACTGGCCGTGCTGGCGGTTCTTGGCGGTGACCGCAATCGCAGCTTCACGCAGGCCCGGCACCTTGGATTCGAGCACGTTGGCCTGCAACGCATGCGAGGCCAGATCATCGAGCGGCAAGGCACGGTGAAAGTAAGGATCATTGGACAGACGCTGGGTCTCGCTGATCGAGTCCGCTTCAAGCGGGCTCCACGACAACACCAGGTTGGTGCGGTACATGCCTGAGCGCACACGCAAATCGGCCAGCGCAAAGGCGTGCTCGGCGCAACTCGGCGTCGACAAAATGTCGCGCCCGACGCCGCCCACCGAACCGGACGCCATCATGATGGCGATGGCACGGCCATCGAGCTGGTCGTTGGCGGCCACCACGATGCCGTCGATGTCTTCTATCGTGATGCCGGCGTCGCGCAGCACCGCGTGGGTAGCGGCGTGCAGCACTTCTTCGAGCATCATTTTCTTGGTGTCACGCGGTGCCACAATCGCGCAGCCGGCCACAGCGGTTTGGATTCTGATTTTCATATTCTCGAAATGTTTTCCTTGAATATGAATATCATACCATCCTGATCCAGCTTGTGCATTCACTAATCAAGCTCGCAGCTCCCACTCCCAAATGGCCGACGAGCACCCGCAACTGAGTACCCGGTCAAATCCAACCCACGCTCTTCCTCAGGGCGTGCTTGCGAAGACTGGCTCCTGGAGCGCTTCGCAAAGCTGTCATCTTCCGCATTGGCGAACCAACCCGTCCAAAGTCATATTCACCGCAATGACGTCGTGCGGAATCAGCGCGTAACGCCATTTTTTTCCGTCGTGCGACTGCGCGTGTGCTGAAGCATTGACACACCATTTCTCAGCCGCTTCCTTCTTCGCCAAAACATCCACCGCTGTCATCTCCTTGCGCATCTTCGGCTCAAGCATGTACACCATGTCTTTGGCCTCAGCCACGAAATCCGGCTGATACTCAAGATGGTCAGCCCCTTGGCGATAAAAAATCTGGGACTAGCCGCACACCATCTTCCAGCTTCATGCGCTCGACCGCTTCCGGCGACATGCCCGCCGGATTGAAATTTTTGCGCGTGACCACTGCCGGTTCCTTGACGAAACCATCGGCCATCGCGCGGCTCAAGGGGTAATCGAGAATCACATTCTTGAACGGCGTCGTACCCTTGCCGGTTTCCACAAAAGGTGTGGCGGTCAATTCCAACCCGAGAATCGGTTTCAGTTCGTTGATGGCGCGCACCCCGGCACTGGCGCGGTAGCGGTGCGATTCATCCATCAGCAGCACCAGGTCGGGCCGCCCCGCCAGATAGTCGAAGTAACTCTCACCGATGTATTCCGACAGCCGCTTGATGCGCGGCGACTTTCCGCCGCGCACTTCGGAATTGATCTTGGAAATGTTGAAGATGTTGATCTTGCAGCGGATCAACTCGTCGAACAACGTACCGGCCTTGGCTTCGTAGTTGTCGCTGGTGATGATCTCCGGCGCCTCGGTGGCGAATTCGGCAATGCCCTTGAACACATACTTGGGCGTGTTCGGTGTGAAATCGGCAATCAGCTTGTTGTAAATGGTCAGGTTGGGCGCCATCACAAAGAAATTGTTGATGCCATGCGCCAGATGCAGATAGCTGATGAACGCCCCCATCAAACGCGTTTTGCCAACACCAGTGGCCAGGGCGAAACACAGCGAGGGAAACTCACGCTCGAAATCAGTAACGGAAGGAAACTCGCTGCGGATCGCCTTCAGTGCCGCAGCAGTATCGGCTCCCTTTTTCGGCGGCGCAATCTCGGTGATCCGATCCAGCACCTCAAGCGAGCGGCGCTGCGGTGCCCGCAGCGACAAACGGCCCGCGATGGCATTGACGTGTCGGTTCATGTTCCGCGCTGTCCTTTCGGCGTTTGGTCAACGTCCGCTGCTATACTTATTCGCATGAATTCCACCAAGCTTTCCCACACCAATCCGTATCTGCGTGACCGCGCCGCGCGTGAAC
>JANOYK010000395.1:0-13042 GCA_031428855.1 Burkholderiales bacterium
GGGCTTGGGGGCCATCGGCCCGCTGGCAGCCAAACCGGTGATGGAAGGCAAGGCGGTGCTGTTCAAAAAATTCGCCGGCATCGATGTGTTTGACATCGAGATCAACGAGCGCGACCCCGACAAACTGGTCGACATCATCGCCGCGCTCGAACCCACGTTTGGCGGCATCAACCTCGAAGACATCAAGGCACCTGAGTGTTTTTACATCGAACGCAAGCTGCGCGAGCGCTGCAAGATTCCGGTGTTTCACGACGACCAGCACGGCACCGCCATCATCGTCGGCGCGGCCATCAGCAATGGTTTGCAGGTGGTCGGCAAAGACATCAGCCAAGTCAAACTGGTGGCCTCGGGCGCGGGCGCGGCGGCGCTGTCGTGTCTCGACTTGCTGGTCAAGCTCGGCCTGCCGATGGCCAACATCATCGTCACCGACATTGCGGGGGTGGTCTACACCGGCCGCCGCGAGGAGATGGACGACAACAAGGCACGCTACGCCAAGGACATCACCGGTCGCACCCTGGCCGATGTAATCGAAGGCGCTGACGTGTTCCTCGGCCTCTCGGCCGGCGGCGTGTTGAAGGGCGAGATGGTCAAGAAAATGGCAGCCAAGCCCTTGATCCTGGCGCTGGCCAATCCGACGCCCGAGATCATGCCGGCCGAAGTGCATGCGGTGCGCAACGACGCGGTGATGTGTACCGGCCGTTCCGACTTTCCGAACCAGGTCAACAACGTGCTGTGCTTTCCGTTCATCTTTCGCGGCGCGCTGGACGTCGGGGCCACCACCATCACGGCCGAGATGGAAATTGCGGCGGTCAAGGCGATTGCCGAGCTGGCGCGCGCCGAGCAAAGCGAGATCGTCACCGCCGCCTACGGCATCGGCAACATTTCGTTCGGCCCCGAGTATCTGATCCCGAAACCGTTTGACCCGCGCCTGATCGTCAAGATCGCGCCGGCCGTGGCGAAGGCGGCGATGGACTCGGGCGTAGCGGCCCATCCGATCACCGACTTCGATGCCTACCGCAACCAGCTCGAACAGTTCGTGTATCACTCGGGCCTCTTGATGAAGCCGATTTTCACGGCGGCCAGGGCGGCCGTGAAAAAGCGCATCGTGCTGGCCGAGGGCGAAGACGAGCGCGTGATGCGCGCGGCGCAGCAACTGGTGGACGAAGACATCGCGCGCCCGATCCTGATCGGCCGGCCGGCGGTGCTGGAAAAGCGGATTGAAAAATTCGGCCTGCGCATGCGCGCGGGAGTGGACTTCGACCTCATCAACCCGGAGCATGACGAGCGCTACCGCGATTACGTCAGCACCTATCACGCACTCACCCAGCGCAAGGGCGTGACCTTGCAATACGCCAAGATCGAAATGCGCCGCCGCCTGTCGCTGATCGGCGCGCTGATGGTGAAAAAGGGCGACGCCGACGGCATGATCTGCGGCACCTTCGGCACCCACGCGCTGCACCTGCACTACATCGACCAGGTGATTGGCCGCCGCGCCGGGGTCAACGTCTACGGCACCATGAACGCCTTGATGCTGCCGGGCCGCGTGGTGTTTTTGGTCGACACCCACGTCAATCTTGATCCCTCCGCCACCGAGCTGGCCGAGATCACCATTCTGGCCGCTGAGGAAATGCGCCGCTTCGGCATTGCGCCCAAGGCAGCGCTGTTGTCGCACTCCAACTTCGGCACCTACAACAATCCCTCCGCACTCAAAATGCGCGAGACGCTGGCCCTGCTGCGCACCAAAGCGCCGTGGATGGAAGTCGATGGCGAGATGCATGGCGACTCCGCACTTGACGCCACTGTGCGTCGCGCCACCATTTCCGATTCAACCTTGAAGGGCGACGCCAATTTGCTGGTGTTCCCCAACATGGAGTCAGCCAACATCAGCTACAACCTGCTCAAAACCGCAGCCGGCGGCGGCGTCACCATCGGCCCAATCCTGCTTGGCGCGGCAGCACCGGTGCATATCCTCACGCCATCAGCCACAGTGCGGCGCGTCGTCAACATGACGGCGTTGACGGTGGTCGATGCGAATGCGGGGCGCGGCGGCGTGGCAACAGATGCGGGTTTCAAATCAGCATAGGGCCACAACCCTTGGTGTGAGCCATTGGCAGCCGGCATATCGCGCACAATGGCTTGTGCCAACACTCTCCGGGCCGTGTGGTTTACGATCTTCCGGCGTTGGGCACAAACTCCGGGTCTTCCTGGTGCTTGCGCTCGAACTTGATGAAGTCGTAATAGCCGCATTTTTTGCCGTCGGGATACTCGCGGCACACTGAGGGCCGGCCTTTGTAAATCGTGCAGCGGCGCGCTTCGGTGTCAAAGAACATGCAGATCGTTTTGTAGACCGTGTCTTTCTGATGGCGCAGGATGCGCTCGGTCTTGCCTTCCCAGGTATAGGTCTTGGTGAAGCGCTGGGTGGCCTGCTCGATCGTCACGTCATGGTATTTGGCCAGACGCGCGATGTCGGCCGGTTTGGTTTCGATCCGGTCGTAGGAGCAGCAATAGCCGGGACACTTGGCGCAATCGAACGTCACTTTGGCGGCAGTCATCGGGATGGGGGCAAAAAGAACAGCGTGTTTGCAGGATCGCGGGAGCGCATGTTAGCCTAAGCTTGTTGGCCGGTGCGCCAAGCTGGCAACAGCGCAGCAAGAGATATCAACCAGCGAGAGCAACAAGAGAATACGAAAAGGGATACGCGCGTGACCGAAGCCGCCTCGCCGACTGATTCACATACCGGCCTCGTGCTCACCGGCGGCGGTGCGCGCGCGGCGTATCAGGTCGGCGTCCTCAAAGCGATTGCCGAGCTGCTGCCGGACAAGACGCGCAATCCGTTTCCGATCATCTGCGGCACCTCGGCCGGGGCGATCAATGCGGTGTCGCTGGCGTGCTATTCGCGCGATTTCGGCCAGGCGGTGCAGTATCTGCGCCACGTGTGGGAAGGCTTTCACGCGCACCATGTGTACCGCGCTGACCCGCTCGGCATCGGCAAGACCGGCGCGCACTGGCTAGGCGCGCTGATGGCCGGCTGGATCGTCAAGACCGCGCCCAAATCGCTGCTCGACAACGCGCCGCTGGCCGATCTGCTGCGGCGCACGCTCAAACTGAACGATATCGATGTGGCGCTCAAGGCGGGTGCGCTGCGCGCGATCTGCATCACCGCATCGGGCTACAGCTCGGGGCAGAGCGTCAATTTTTATGATGGCATCGACACGATTCAACCGTGGGCGCGCCACGCGCGGGTGTCGGCGCGGGTCAAGCTCACGATTGAGCATCTGCTCGCCTCATCCGCGATCCCGTTCATTTTTCCGGCGGTGCAGTTGAACCGTGAATATTTCGGTGACGGCTCGATGCGGCAGCTGGCACCGATCAGTCCGGCGATTCATCTGGGCGCATCGAAAATTCTGGTGATCGGCGCCGGACGCATCACCGAGCCGGCCGAGCGGATTCGCGGCGCGTCCTATCCGTCGCTGGCGCAAATTGCCGGCCATGCCTTGTCCTCGATCTTCCTCGACAGCCTCAACGTAGACATCGAGCGGGTGCAGCGCGTGAACCACACCATCACCCTGCTATCGCCCGAGGCGCGCGCGGCGGCGTCGCTGCGCCCGGTCGAAATTCTCGTGATCGCGCCGTCGCAGCGGCTCGACGCGCTCGCCGCGAAGCATGTGAAGAGCCTGCCGTGGCCGGTGCGCGCGCTGCTGCGCGGCATCGGCGCGATGAACCGCAAAGGCTCGGCGCTGGCCAGCTATCTCTTGTTCGAGCAGGACTACACGCGCGCGCTGATTGATCTTGGCTACGCCGACGCGATGGCGCGGCGCGATGAGGTGCGGCGCTTCCTGGAGACATAGGCTATGCTCACTGCCCCTCGTATTGACATCCGGTTTCCGGATTTGATGGCATGAAAAAACCCGCTCTGAACCGTGCCGCCGCCGTTGCCGGTGTTGCCACCGTTGTTCGCACCGTCCGCACCGGCGCTGCCGCGCTGCTGGCCGGCTTCACCCTCGCACTCACCCTCGCTGCCGCACCGGTGCTGGCGGCCGGCATCGCTCTCACCGATCTGCCCAAGGAAGGCAAGACCACGCACGCGCTGATCCTCAAAGGCGGGCCGTATCCGTACCCGAAAGACGGCGTGACCTTCGGCAATTTCGAGAACAACCTGCCCAAGCAAAAGCGCGGCTATTACAAAGAATTCACGGTGCCGACGCCGGGCGCGAAAAATCGCGGTGCGCGCCGCATCGTGTGCGGTGCCGAAGCGCGCGAGTGGAGCAAAAACAGCCCCGCCGCCTGCTGGTACACCGCCGACCATTACCAAACGTTCCAAAAAATCAAGGGATGATCCTCATGGCTGCTTCTTCCACTGCCGCATTGCGCGGCGCGTTGCGCCCGGCTGCCGGTGCTGGCGGTGCCGCAACCGTGCGCACCGTGCGGATTGACTTCACCGGCGCGCGCTCCAAAGACGCCATGCTCGCCGTGGCCGCCAAGGCACTTAAATTCCCGCGCCACTTCGGCGGCAATCTCGATGCCCTGCATGACTGCCTCACCGATATCAAGTTCGGCCCGGCCGGCGCAGCGATCACGCTGGTCAAGCTGGCGCACACCCCGGGCGGTGATGCGGTGCATGACGTGTTCCGTGCCGCCACCCGCTATTGGGCCAAGCAGGGCGCGAAAGTGACGCTGGTGCGTCAGTAAAGGGCGGCAGCAGGACATGCCGCCACCCTCGACCCGGCCCGCCGCCAGCGTGCCTCTTAGCGCCAGGCTGCGCATCAGCCACCTGATTTGCGGCGCGGTGGTGTTGCTGGTGGCGATCATCGTGCTGATGGCGATTGGCCGTTACGATCAACTCGAAGGCATCAAGCAGGATTTCGCACAACTAGAGCGGGTGTCGCAAACCAGCCGCCTGGCCGCCGAGTTGGGCGGGCGTCTGGCCCAGCTCACCTCGTCGATTCGCGATCACGCCGCTTCTGACGCGATCGAGCCGCCCGCCAAGATCGGGCGCCTTGCCGCCGACCTGCTCGCCACACTCGACGGTCCCAGCGCCGGCCTCGCGCGCGACATCATCGATGTGCCCCATGTGCGCAGCGAAATCACTGCCTACCTGGCCAGCTTCGAGACCATCCTTGCAGCGCGCCGCCAGCGTGCGCAGCGGCTGGCGCGACTGGAGGAAATTGCCGGTCAACTGGCACCGCACGCTGCCGTTGCCGGGCAAACCCTGCACTATGTGCGCCTGCGCGAGGCCAAATTGCGCTTCATGCTTGGCCGCACCAGCGATAGCGCCGCCCGCGTGCTTGAGCAGAGCGGCATGCTGTCGGCCTCGCTCAAAACACCGGCTGCAACGGAGCTGGCGGCCGATTACGCGCTTGCCTTCGGCCGCGTCGCTGAAATCTACGCGGTGCTTGACCAGGCCACATTGCGTGTGCTCAACGAGCATGATGAGCACCTGCGCGGCTACACCGCCAAGCTGGCCGGCAGCGTGCTGGAGGGCGAGACGGCGGCGGCGCATGAATTTGGCAACGGCCTGGCGAGGTCGGTGCGGCGCAATATTGAACTGTCGATCGTGGCGGTGCTCGCTGCGCTGCTCGGTGCCACCGTGCTACTGCGCTTTGTGCTGCAGCCGCTCACTCGCATCACCGCGGCCATGACCGCGATTGCAGCGGGCAGCTATGCGCACCGCATCCCGCATGCCGGCCGGCACGACGAAATCGGCGAGATGGCGGCGGCCCTGGGCACCTTCAAAGGCGCGCTGCTTGGCCTCAAGGCGGCGCAAACCCAAGCCGAAACCGCCAGCCGGCACAAGAGCGAATTTCTGGCCAACATGAGCCACGAACTGCGCACGCCGCTCAACGGCATCATCGGCTTGTCAGGCATGCTGCTTGAAGATGCGGACGATCCGGACACGGTTGAATTGAAAGAATCGCTGACCCGCATCAGCGCGTCGGCCAAACATCTGCTCAGCCTGATTAATGACATCCTCGATTTGTCGCGCATCGAGGCCGGGCGCATGCCGGTGCGCATCGAGGCATTTGCGCCGGGCGCGCTGGCCGAAGAGGCGCTCGCCACGGTGGCGGTGATGGCGAGCCAGAAGGGGGTCAAGCTCGAATCGCACTATGCTGCCGCGCTGCCGCTGATGGAGAGCGACGCGCAGCGGGTGCGCCAGATTCTGATCAACCTGATCGGCAACGCGGTCAAGTTCACCGAGGCGGGCACGGTGCGCCTCGACGGCGAGGTGACAAACGGCATGCTCAGCTTTGCCGTCAGCGACACCGGCAGCGGCATCGCGCCCGATCATCTGCCGCGCCTGTTTCAGGAGTTCTCGCAGATCGACAGCTCGTCCACCCGCAAGCATGGCGGCACCGGGCTGGGCCTGGCGATCTCGCGCCGCATCGCACGACTGCTCGGCGGCGACATCGCGGTGCAGAGCGTGCCGGGCCAGGGTTCGACTTTCACCGTCACCCTGCCGCTGACGCCGCCGGCAGCGGGCACGGCTGGCATGCCGTTCGAGCCGGCCGGCGCGCCTGGCGGCATCACCAACCGGGCTGCCGGGGCCATTGGGGCCGCCAGTGCCGCAGGCGCAGGCGGCGATGACGTCTTGGCGCGCGCACAATCGGCTGTGTCCCACTAGCCGACTCGCCCACCAAGCGCTGTCCATTC
The DNA here is from genome assembly GCA_031428855.1 of Burkholderiales bacterium. Lineage (GTDB taxonomy): Bacteria > Pseudomonadota > Gammaproteobacteria > Burkholderiales > JAEUOS01 > CANJDH01. The sequence goes on from JANOYK010000395.1 coordinate 6,649, forward strand.
CCATGTCCGCTGCCAGCACAGACCTCGGTCAGATGTCGATCCTGATCGTCGACGACGACGAAACCAACCGCTACACCCTGGCGCGCCGTCTGACGCGCGACGGCCATGCCAATCTGGCGATGGCTGGCAACGGCGCGGAAGCATTGGCGGCGCTGCGTCAAGATCATTTCGATCTGGTGCTGCTCGACATCATGATGCCGGTGCTGGACGGCTTTGGCGTGCTCGAAGCGATGCGGGCCGATCCGCAGCTCAAACGGATTCCGGTGATCGTGATCTCGGCGCACGACGAGATGGCCAACGTGGTGCGCGCGATTGAGCTCGGTGCTGCCGATTACCTGCCCAAACCGTTTGACCCGGTGCTATTGCGCGCGCGCGTGCGCGCCAGCCTCGAGCGCCGCGTGCTGCAAGCAGGCATGGAGGAAGCGCTGGCCGAAACCCGCGCCATGCTCGACATCAACCCGGTCGCGACCTTCTTTGTCAAACAGCAGAAGCTGGCCTGGACCAATGCCATGTGTACCCAGTTGCTCGGCTACAAGGCTGCCGAGCTGACCGGGCAGAGCACGCAGCATTTGCACCTGAACGCGGATGATTTCACCCATCTTTCCGCCAAGGCCGATGCAGTGCTCAAGACCGGCGCGGTGTTTCGCGGCGACGTGCATATGCGCCGCAAGGACGGCAGGGTCATTTTGATGCGCCTGGCCGCCAAGGCGGTCGCACCGTGGGAGCTGGCAAAGGGCGTGGTGTGGGTGCTCGAAGACGTGACCGAGCAGCGCGCCGATGCCGCCCGCATCGCCTTCATGGCGCACCACGACCAGCTCACCGGCCTGCCCAACCGTCTGCTGCTCGGCGACCGCGCCAAGGTGGCGCTGGCGCAGGCGCTGCGCAGCAAGACGCTGTGCGCCGTCATGTTTCTGGATCTCGACAAGTTCAAACTCATCAACGACACGCTCGGCCACGCCATCGGCGACGAACTGCTGATCGAGGTGGCGCGCCGCCTCAAAACGCAGGTGCGCGATTCGGACACGGTGGCGCGCATTGGCGGCGATGAATTCGTGGTGGTGCTGCCCGCGATCAAGGTGCGCGACGACGCCGAGATGATCGCCGCCAAAATCCGCGTGGCATTGGCCGCGCCCTACAGCCTCAACGGCAACGCCGTCAACACCACGCCGTCAATCGGCGTGGCGCTCTATCCGCAGCATGGCGACAACGCCGACAGCTTGTTCAAGTGCGCCGACGAAGCGATGTACGAGGTCAAAAACGCCGGGCGCAACGGCTACCGGTTTTACGGCGCGGCGGCCTGAACTGGCCATCGGCGCGCGGGCATGAGCCGGGCGCAACGGCGCGCGGATATGGGCCGGGCGCCGCTGCGCCCGGTGCGTGTCCGGCACGCAGCGCCAACCGATCAGGGGTTGAGCACCGGTGCCGCCTGCGGCCCGGCAAGTTCGCGCACAATTTCATTGCGCGCCATCGACACTGCGCCGGACAACGCCGCTTTCATCAGCGCCCGCATTTCCGGCGAGACGCCATCAGCCGCGGTGTTGTCCGCACCAGTCCCGGCCTGATCCACCATGCGCTCGATCGCCGTGTGCAGCTCGCGGCTCGACAACACCGTCTTCAAGGTTGATTCAAGCACCGGGCCGGGATCAAAGCCGTCAAGCGATCCCTTTGCCGCATTGGCTGCAAAGCTGCTCAGCACCGAGGTGGCGAGCGCCATGAACATGCGCTGCAGCGCCGGGTCAAGCGCGCTGGCCGCAGCCGGTTTAGGTAAAGCGGGACGGGAGGCGTCTGCCACAGGCGCGTCGTGCGCGTTCACTGCAGCCACGCTGAACCAGCTGCCTGCCGCAAACGTCAGCGCGAGCAGCGCCGCCGCGATGCGCCGGGGGCGCGCCGTCTGCGGCGTGCGTGCTGTGTTTGCAGTGTTGGCTGCGGGTGCTGCGTTTAGGTTCATCGCCATGACTGTCTCCCTCAGGTTTGACTGCGACACCGGCCGGCGCTGCACCGCTTACTTGTTGAACAACCCCTGCACCATGCCAAGCGCTTTGCTGGCATCGAATCCGCCGGCGTCGACTTCACCGTTAGGCGTGAGCTGGTCGACCACCTGCGGCAAAAACTGCGCGATCTGGTCTTGCGAGACGCCGAACTTGGCCGCCATGCCGCTCACCACATCACTGCCCAGCACGCCTTGCAACTGCTCGCCCGAGATCGGCAGGTTTTCACCCTTGCCAACCCAGGACGATGCAATATCGCCCAGCCCTTTGTCCTTGAATTGCTGCACCAGCCCGCCAATGCCGCCTTCCTGGTTTTGCAGCATGCCGAGCACGCCCTGCATTAACGAGCTGTTGCCGGATCCGGATGACAGCGCCTGGCCGGCCATACCGGCGATTGAATCGAGTAAACCCATGATGCTCTCCTTGAATTGGCTCCGGGGAAATTCCCGGCAGCTTTGAAGTCCTTGTGCCACAACGGTTTCAGACCATTGGCTGGTTTGTGGCCGAACCCGCGTTAACGCTACCCGCCGATTAAACCGGAACTGGCAGCGCCTGTGTGGTGGTTTCAGGCAATGTCACAAAAATTTAATAATGCAGCGGGGAAAACGCGGGTTCAAAAATCACCCCAGCGCGCATGGATCGCGGCCAACGCGGCCAGCGCTGCCGTTTCGGTGCGCAGTACGCGCGGGCCGAGGGTGATGCCGGCAAACCCGGCGGCGCGCGCGCGCGCTTCTTCGGCATCCGACAGGCCCGCCTCGGGGCCGATCAACAGATGGATTGTGCTGCCCGGCGCGGGCACCGCGAGCGTGCGAAACGCCGCATCAGCCACTGGCGAGAGCATCAGCTTGAGGCCGGCCGCATCCTTGACAGCGGCGAGATAAGCATCGAGCGTGACCACCGGCTGTATCAGCGCCAGCCGGTTGCGGCCACACTGCTCGCAAGCAGCGCGCGCGATGGCTTGCCAGTGCGCCACGCGCCGCGCCGCGCGCTCGGGTGAAAGCCGCAACACCGAGCGCTCGGCCGCCACCGGCACTACGCTGGCGGCACCGAGTTCGACCGCTTTCTCCACGATCCAGTCCATCTTGTCGCCGGTGGCAAGGCTCTGCGCCACATGCAGGTGAAACGGCGGCTCGGCGTCGCGCAGGACGTGTGACAACACTTCGGCTTCGACCAGTTTGCGGCTGACCAGGGTCAAGCGCGCGGTGTATTCACCGCCCAAGCCATTGAGCAGCGTCACCGCATCACCCACGGCCAGGCGCAGCACGTCACGCGCGTGGTGCGCCGCCGTGTCCGGCAGCGTGACCAATCCTCCCGCCGTCAACGGCGATTCGCAAAATAGACGCACCTTCATGTTGTCACTTTCACGCGCAGGCTTTCATGGCCGCAGTATCAACGCCGCCGCGCTGCCATCATCATCCGGCTGGCGCACCACGCTGCAACGCGTGCGATTGCACCTGCACTGGATCGAACACGGCGCACAGCGCATCGAACAGCGCGTGCGCCTTGGCTGAATTGTCGCTGCCGTAGTTACAGACGTAGACATCGAGTGTCACGCTGCCCAGCTCAGGCCAGGTATGCACCGCCAGATGCGACTCGGCCAGCAGCACCACTCCGGTGACGCCCGCACCGGGGGCAAACCGGTGAAACAGTTGGTTGACCTGCATCAGACCGGCCGCCGCGACGGCCTGGATGCAGCAGGCTTCCAGCAGACCCGCATCGGTCAGCAGCGCCGGCGTGCAGCGGCAGTCCGACAGGTCTCCGGTAAGGTGCAATCCCTGCATGGTGTGAGAGAGGGGCGGTGCCGCTTGGAAGCAACTTGGAGGCAACTTGGAAGCCGCTTGGACACGATTGGACGTGCGATTTAACCGGTTTGGTGCGCTGCGGGAAGGGCGTATAATTTCGCGTTTTCCGTGACTGAAAAACGTGATTGCTACGGGGGATTGTAGGTCAGAAAAGTAGGTCAGAAAATCTGTTCCCCGCCGCACCTCGAAGTCACTCAGTCACTCAGTCACTCAGTCACTCAGTCACTCAGTCACCCGCGCTCCGCACCCGTCCCCGCACTTTTCCCTTCTGCTCTATGGCCGCCCCCACTCCCTCAATGCTTGCCAACGCGATCCGCGCGCTGGCGATGGACGCGGTGCAAGCCGCCAACTCCGGCCACCCCGGCATGCCGATGGGCATGGCCGACATTGCCGTTGCGCTCTGGACCCGCCATCTCAAACACAACCCGGCCAACCCGAAATGGCCGGATCGCGACCGCTTCGTGGTCTCGAACGGCCACGGCTCGATGCTGCTCTATGCGCTGCTGCATCTGACCGGCTACGACTTGCCGATCGGCGAGATCAAACGCTTTCGCCAACTGCACTCGAAGACACCGGGCCACCCTGAATACGGCATGACGCCGGGGGTGGAAACCACCACCGGCCCGCTTGGCCAAGGCATTACCAATGCAGTCGGCATGGCGCTGGCCGAGTCGCTGCTGGCGGCCTGGTTCAATCGCGATGGCTTCGATATCGTCAACCACCATACCTACGTGGTACTGGGCGATGGCTGTCTGATGGAAGGCATCTCGCACGAAGCCGCGTCGCTGGCCGGCACGCTCGGCCTGGGCAAACTGATTTGCCTCTACGACGACAACGGTATCTCGATTGACGGCAGGACGGAAGGCTGGTTTACCGACGACACGCCGAAGCGCTTTGAAGCCTATGGCTGGCAAGTGATCCGCGCTGTCGATGGACATAACGTCGATGCGGTCGATGCGGCAATCAAGGCCGCACAAGGGGACACCGCACGGCCCACGCTGATCTGCTGCAAAACCGTGATCGGCAAAGGCTCACCCAATCGTCAAGGCACCGCCAAGACCCACGGCGAGCCGCTCGGCAAAGACGAGATCGCCGCGACGCGCGCGGCCCTCGGCTGGAACCACGAACCGTTCGTGATTCCGCAAGACGTGTATGACGGCTGGAACGCCAAGGCTGCGGGTGCTGCGAACGAGAAAGCGTGGAACATCCAATTTGCCGCCTACAGCAAAGCCCATCCTGATCTCGCGGCCGAATACACCCGGCGCGTCAGCGGTGCCTTGCCGGCCGGCTGGAATGCTGCCGTGAGTGCGCTGGTCAACAGCGCCAACGAGAAGGCCGAGACGGTCGCCACGCGCAAGGCTTCGCAAGCTGCGCTCGCTGCGCTCGCACCGGTGCTGCCCGAGTTGATTGGCGGCTCGGCCGACTTGATGGGCAGCGTGTTCACCAACTGGCCCGGCAGCGTCGCGATCAAACCCGGCGTGGGTGCCGGCGGCGCGGCGAGTGGCACCGCAGCAGGCAACATCATCAACTTCGGCGTGCGCGAATTCGCCATGGCCGCCATCACCAACGGCATGGCCCTGCACGGCGGCTTCATCACCGAGACCGGCACCTTCTTGACCTTCGCCGACTACTCGCGCAACGCGTTGCGCATGGCGAGCCTGATGAAGCTGCGCAACATCTTTGTCTTCACCCACGACTCGATTGGTGTCGGCGAAGACGGCCCGACCCATCAGCCGGTTGAACATGTCTCCGCCCTGCGCCTGATCCCCGGCATGCAGGTGTGGCGTCCCTGCGATACGGTCGAGTCGGCGCTGGCCTGGAGCCACGCGATTGAGCGCAACGATGGCCCAACTTGCCTCATCTTCACACGCCAGAATTCGGCGTTTCAGCCGCGCAATGCCGACACCATCGACGCGATCAAACGCGGCGGCTACATTCTGGCCGACTGCAAAGGCACGCCCCAGGCCATCATCATCGCCACCGGCTCGGAAGTCGAAGTCGCCACCAAAGCCAAGGAATTGTTGGCCGCCGAAGGCATCAAGGTGCGCGTGGTGTCGATGCCCTGCACCCAGGTGTTCGACGCGCAAGAGCGCGCCTACCGCGATGCTGTGCTGCCGCTTGACGTGCCGGCCCTCGCCATCGAAGCCGGTGTGACCGACTTCTGGCACAAGTATGTCGGGCGCACCGGCGCGGTGATCGGCATCAACAGCTTCGGCGAGTCCGCGCCATTCAAGGATTTGTTCACCCATTTCGGCCTCACGGCAGACCGCGCAGTCAAGGCTGTAAAGGGCATTCTTCAGGCGGCGTAACCACACCCGCCGCTTAATTTTTATTGGAGTCCATCACATGACCATCAAAGTAGGCATCAACGGATTTGGCCGCATCGGCCGCATGGTGTTTCGCGCCGCTTCGCAAAATTTCAAGGACATCGAAATCGTCGGCATCAACGACTTGCTCGAACCCGACTATCTGGCCTATATGCTCAAGTACGACTCGGTGCATGGCCGCTTCAAGGGCGAGATCGGCGTGGACGGCAACACCCTGATCGTCGACGGCAAGCGCATCCGCCTCACCGCTGTAAAGGATCCGGCCGAGTTGAAATGG
>JANOYK010000396.1:0-3898 GCA_031428855.1 Burkholderiales bacterium
TCAATTTTTCCAATCGAGCCGCACAACGTCAGCACTGCGGGTGCGTTTGGCACCAACAACGCCGCGCTGCCCGGTCAAACCCTCGAATACCGCGTCACCTTCACCAATACCGGCACCGCCACGTTGTCCTCTGTGATCGTGAACGATGCTACACCGGTGTATACAACCTACGTCGGCGGCAGCGCTGGCTGCCCGGGGCTGGTGACACGCACCACCTGCACCGTGATCGCTGAGCCGGCCAACGCGACGGCTGGCACGATCCAATGGAGCATGACCGGCACCTTTGCTGCCGGTGCGACCGCCACCGTCAGTTTTCAGGTGAAAGTCGATTAGCGGCGGTGCTCGAAGTGCAAAACAGAGCAAAAACAGCGCAAAAGCGCAACGCTGCCAGATTGCGAATTTTGGTCACGAAATGATCCAATTCAAACGAGCACGGGTTTAGTCTGCGAAAATCGACAGTTTGGCCTCCACCGGTCCCCGTCAGAGCGGGTTGTTGCGCTGCTCTGGTCCGAACAAGCACCCCTCCGCTGGTGAAACGGCGCAAGCAGCAGTGATTGCACAAAGGTAATGCCGTAATGCAACTCCCCCACATAAGCGGCTACGCACGCCGCTGCATCGTGACCGGCGCTGCCAGCCTGGCGCTGGCGGTGCTGTTCGCGCTCACGCCGCTGGCGCGCGTGATCGATTTGGGCCTGGGCGATGCGCTCATCAGCCTGAGCGCGCCACCGGATAAATTCGACGATGTGGTGGTGATTGACATCGATGAGCCGTCAATGGCGCGGCTGGAGCCGCAGATTGGCGCGTGGCCTTACGACCGCGACATTTATGGGCTGGTCAACGCCTACCTCACCCAGGCGGGCGTGGCAGTGGCGGCGTACGACATCCTGTTTTCCGAGGCGCGCAACGGCGACGACGCCTTTGCCGCCACCCTGACACCCAAGACCGTGCTGGCCGCCGCCGCGCTGCCCTATGGCGGAGCAGCACACGACCCGGACTACCGCAAGCGCCTCGCGCGTGCAGCATGGGCGCGCGGCACTGACTGGCCGGCCCACGCGTGGGACGATCTCACGCTGCCGATCCCCAAGTTCAGCGCGGCGGCGCAAGTCGGCGTCATCAGCGTCAAGCCGGACCCGGACGGTGTGCTGCGCGGGGTGCCGCTGCTGCACCGCGCCTACGGCGAAGTGCTGCCGTCATTGGCGCCGATCGTGCTCAAGGCGTCCGGCGTGTCAGTCGAGATGGACCAGGCCGAGCGCCGCATCCTGATTGACGGGCGCGCGGTGCCGGTCGATGACACCGGCCTGGCGCGGCTGCGCTATCCGCGCAACTGGCGCGGTCTGCGGGTAGTGCCGTTTTATGAAGTGGCGCTCGCCGCCAGCGGCGCGCCCGAGTACGCGGCGCTGGCCGCCACACTGCGCGGCAAAACGGTCTACATCGGCAGTTCCAGCGCCATCCTCGGCGACTTTGTGCAGACCCCGATCGGCCGGGTGGCTGGCCTCTACATGCTGTCGGTGCTGCCGTCGATGCTCAAAAATGGCATGGTGCTGCACCCGCGCCACTGGCTGCTCGACGGCTTGCTGATGCTGTTCATGCTGGCCGGTGCGCTGGCAATGGCGCACCCGCAGGCACAGCGCATGACCTGGCTGCAGGTGGCCGGTCTGCCGGCCTTGCTGTTGCTCACTGCCGCAGCGGTGGCCGCGCTGGCGCTGGCCGGGCGCAGCGCTGCGGTGCTGCTGCCGGCGCTGGCGGGGGGGATTGCGCATCTGGGCGCGCTGCTGTGGCGGCAGGTCTACCTGTTTCGCATCAGCCAGCGCCTGCTGGTCGAAAAATTGTCGGCCGAAGAATCAGCCCGCCTCAAGACCCAGTTTTTGTCGCACATGACGCACGAGCTGCGCACCCCGCTCACCGCGATCATGGGGTTCAACAACATCAACTGGCGCAGCGGCGACCTGGGGCGCGATCAGCGCATCAAAAACAGCGAAGTGATTGACCGCAATGGCCGCCACCTGCTCGCGCTCATCAACAGCATTCTCGATCAGGCCAAGCTCGAAGCGGGGCAGGTGCGCATCGTCAGCCAGCCCGAGAGCGTGCGCGCGCTGGTGAGTGACGTGGTGGCGACGATGCAGCCACTGGTGCGCGACAAACCGGTGAAACTCGAAGCGCACTATGCCCAGGGCGTGCCCGATGTGCTCGACATCGACGCCTTCCGCATCCGCCAGATTTTGCTCAACATGGCCGGCAACGCGATCAAATTTACTGAGCGCGGCAGTGTCGCCCTCAATGTTGATTGGGTCGATGGCATGCTCTCGATTGAAGTCGCCGACACCGGGCCCGGCATGACACCCGAAGGGCTGTCGCGCCTGTTTGTGGCGTTTCAACAGGCCGACGACAAAGTGGCCTCGACCCACGGCGGCACCGGCCTGGGCCTGACCATCAGCCGTGACCTGGCGGCCTTAATGCACGGCAACATCACGGTGGCGTCTGATCTGGGCACCGGCACGCGCTTCACCCTGCGCTTGCCGGCACCGGCGGCGGCGCTGGCTGAACTGGATCCCGCGCCGGTGGTGGTGGCCGACACCCCGGCCGGCGCTGCACAGCTTGCGCACGCGCGCGCGCCGGCCCAGCCAGCCCAGCTCGAACTTATGCACGGCATCGTGCTGGTGGCAGAAGACACCGACGATTTGCGCACGCTTGCGGTGATGTACCTCAAGCGCCTCGGCCTGACCGTGCTCGAAGCGGTCAACGGCCAGGCGGCGGTCGATATCGCCATGCGCGATCAACCCGATGCGATCTTGATGGACTTGGAAATGCCGGTGCTGCACGGCCTCGAAGCGGTCAGGCAATTGCGTGCTCGCGGGTTCAGCAGGCCGATTCTGGCGATGACGGCCCACACCGGCGCGGCTGAACGCGAGTTGTGTCTGGCAGCCGGCTGCAACGACATGCTGTCCAAGCCGGTGTCGCGCGCGGGCTTGCGCGCGGCGCTGGATGGCGCGTTGAGCGCGCAGCGGCCGGCATGATGGCGCAGGGTTACAGGGTGTCGCAGAGTTACTATGCAGCCATGCGAGTGCATGAGTGCGTGGGCGGACGGACGCAGCACGACGCAAGAAAATGCGTCAAAAAATGCACCAAGAAATGCACCAAGAAATGTACGCATCCCGCTGCAAACATTCAGGGAATACTGCCATGACTGAAAAAATCATCGTCGAAGTCGATCAGGATCTCGAAGACCTGATTCCGCTTTTCATATCGACGCGTGAAAAAGATATGGCTGGCCTCGCTACCGGTTTGGCGGCGGGCGATTTCACGGCACTGCGCATGATTGGGCACAGCATGAAGGGCGCCGGCGGCGCGTATGGTTTTGACCCCGTGTGCACCATCGGCGGGACGATCGAAACTGCCGCCCTGGCCAGTGACGCCGCCACGATTCACACCCAGCTTGCCGCATTGCGCGATTACCTCGCCCGCATCGAGATCAAGTACGTATGAGTCTGGCGGCGCATCCCTCCGCTGGCAGCAAGCACAGCGGGCATCGCATCACCGGATGGCTGCTGCCACAGGACGATGCACGCCAGGCGCTGCGGATGCGCCGCTTCCTGACCGGGGCGGTCTCGTTGCTCGTGGTGGTGGGTCTGATGGTCTATTGCGTTCAGACCGGGCTGATGAGCGCTGCCCAATTTGGTCTGGTCGCCGGCCTCGTGGCGCTCTGGTTTGGGCTGTTTTATGTACTGCTGCGCAGCGGCCTTAATCTGCGTTTTCCGGAACAGAGCCTGACCATGGAACAGGTGGTGGCGGCTTCCGCCATCATGTATTACACCGGCTTCATTGCTGAGCCGGCGCGCGCCACTTTTTTGATTGCCACGCTCGCCGTATTTTTGTTCGGTGTGTTCCGGCTGCGCACCCG
>JANOYK010000397.1:0-4028 GCA_031428855.1 Burkholderiales bacterium
CAAGGAGCGCTTCGAAGCGCTCAAGCTCGACGAGCCGAAATGGGCCGGCTGCCCGGTCACGCTGTGGGACGTGTTCGGCGCACTGCCTGCTGCCGAAGGCGGCGGCCGCGGCCATCCGGTGCGCGCGACTGTCTCAGACATGGGGCCGCTGCTGCTGGCGCGCATGTTGAATCTGAACGACACCCAGCAAGGCGTGCTGCAACTGGTGTTCAAGGTTGCAGACGACAACGGCCTGTTGCTGCTCGACCTCAAAGACCTGCGCGCGATGTGCCAGCAGGTTGGCGACAACGCCTCCACCTTCACCACTGAATACGGCAACGTGTCGGCCGCGTCGATCGGCGCAATCCAGCGCGGCCTGCTCGGCATTGCGCAGCAGGGCGGTGAAGAATTTTTTGGCGAGCCGATGCTCAACATCGACGATCTGATGCAGACCGGTGCCGACGGGCGTGGTGTCATCAACGTGCTGGTGGCCGACAAGTTGCTCAACGCGCCCAAGCTGTACTCAACCTTTTTGCTCTGGCTGCTGGCCGAAATGTTTGAGCACTTGCCTGAGGCGGGTGACCTGGAAAAACCCAAGCTGGTGTTTTTCTTTGACGAAGCGCATCTGCTGTTCAACGAAGCGCCCAAGGCCTTGCTCGAAAAAATCGAACAAGTGGTGCGCCTGATCCGCAGCAAGGGCGTCGGCGTGTATTTCGTGACACAGAATCCGCTCGATGTGCCTGACACGGTGCTGGCGCAATTGGGCAACCGGGTGCAGCATGCGCTGCGTGCGTTTACGCCGCGCGACCAGAAAGCGGTGAAGGCGGCGGCAGAGACCATGCGTGCGAACCCCAAGCTCGATGTCGCCAGCGCCATCACCGAGTTGGGCGTGGGCGAAGCGCTGGTGTCGTTCCTCGACGAGAAAGGCCGGCCCTGCATCGTCGAGCGCGCCTTCGTGGTGCCGCCGTCATCGCAGATCGGCCCGCTCACCGATGCCGAACGCCGCACCCTGCTCGACGACTCCATCGTCGCGGGCGTGTACGAGACAACCGTGGATCGCGAATCGGCTTACGAGGTGCTCAAAGGCCGGACTGAAAACCGCCAAGGGGATGCCGCTAAAACCGTTGGTGCAGGCGGGTCACAGGCAGATAGTGCCACTACAACCGCTCCCACCAACGCTTCTGGCACACCGGCCAATGACGAGCCAGGCTTTTTTGACAAGATCGGCGGCATGTTTGGCGGCGGCGCTGCCACTGCGGGCGGGCGCGCCACTTCACGCCGCGAAGGCATCGGCGAAGCGATGGCCAAATCGGCCGCGCGCGCGATTGGCTCGCAGGTCGGGCGCGAGATTTTGCGCGGGGTGCTCGGCTCCATCCTCGGCGGCAGGCGCCGCTAAGCGCAGCCTGCCCGCCCTGCAGCGCCCCTCCCTGCCGCTCATCCTCCGTACGGCCCGCCCTCCTTGACTGCTCCCGCCGGCAGCGCGCCCCCGGTGTCCCCGGCGCGCGCCTATGGGTTGACTGGCCTCGCACTCGGTGCGGGCGGCGCAGTGCTGTTTTCCAGCCGCGCCATTTTGATCAAGCTGGCCTACGCCTATCAGGTCGATCCGATCACCTTTCTCACCCTGCGCATGCTGTTCTCGCTGCCGTTCTTTCTGGCGGTGGCGCTGTGGTCGCAACGCGGCAGCGCCACCCACACCGCATTGAGCCGGGGTGACAAATGGCGCGTGGCCGGTCTCGGTCTGCTCAGCTACTACCTGGCCAGCTATCTTGATTTTGTTGGCCTCCAATACCTCTCGGCGTCGCTATCGCGCCTGATCCAGTTTTTGAATCCAACCCTCACCATCCTCATCATGGCGCTGTTTTTCGCGCGCCGGATTCATCTGCGTGAAGTGGCGGCGCTAGCGGTGTGCTATGCCGGCATCGCCCTGTGCCTGGTACACGATGTACGCAGCAGCGGCAGCATCAGCGTCACTGCGCTCGGCTCGGCGCTGTCGTTTCTCTCGGCCCTGTTCTATGCCGTGTATCTGATTTTCAGCAATCGCCTGATCGGACGCATCGGCTCGATGCGCTTTACCGCGTATGCAATGACGGTCTCGTGCATCGCCGTGATCCTCCACTTCCTGGTCAGCCGCTGGTGGACTGATTCACTCGGCAGCAGCCTCAACCTGCCCGCGCCGGTGCTCGGCTACGGCGTCATCATGGCGCTGCTGTGTACCGTGCTGCCGGTGTTCATGGTGTCGGAAGCGAACCGCCGCATCGGCCCGGCCCAGACCGGCATCCTCACATCGCTCGGGCCGGTGGCGGCACTGGTGCTGGGCTTTATACTGCTGGCCGAAACGATCACGGCATCGCAGCTCACCGGCATGGCGCTGGTGTTGGCTGGCGTCTGGTTGCTCTCACAAAAACCCGTAACGAACACGAAAGGGACTTAAATGGATCTCGGACTCAAAGGCAAAACCGCTCTGGTGTGTGCCGCCAGCAAGGGCCTCGGCAAAGGCTGCGCCATGGCATTGGCGGCAGAAGGTGTCAATCTCGTCATCACCGCGCGCGGCGCGGAAGCACTCGAAGCGACTGCCGCGCAGATCCGCAAAGCCTATGGCGTGACCGTCACTGCGGTGGCCGGTGATATCACCACCGCTGAGGGCCGCAAAGCCGCGCTCGCTGCTTGCCCCACGCCTGACATTCTCATCAACAACGCTGGTGGCCCGCCACCCGGTGATTTCCGCGATTGGGACCGTGACACCTGGATCAAGGCACTCGACGCCAACATGCTTACGCCGATTGAACTCATCAAGGCCACAGTCGACAGCATGATCGCCAGAAAATTTGGCCGCATTGTCAACATCACCTCGGGCGCAGTCAAAGCGCCGATCCCCGAGCTGGGCTTGTCAAACGGCGCGCGCACCGGCCTGACCGGCTTCGTGGCCGGCCTGTCGCGTTCGATTTGCAAAAACAACGTGACCATCAACAACCTGCTGCCCGGACCGTTCGACACCGACCGCCTGCGCTCCAACTTTGCGTTCAATGCCAAGAAGCTTGGCAAGACCGAAACCGAATTGGCCACGCAGCGCGCCGCCGCCAACCCCGCAGGGCGCTTCGGCACGATTGAAGAATTCGGTGCGGCCTGCGCATTTTTGTGCAGCAGCCATGCCGGTTTCATCGTCGGCCAAAACCTCTTGATGGACGGCGGCGCATTCGGCGGCACGCTGTAAGTTTCCCGCTGCATCACGGGGTTGACGGGCATCGTGCGCCACCGCGCGCGATGCCTGAGCCGGTTGACAGCGGAACCTGATATCTGCCCCCTGTCCGCGCCCTAGCGGCAACCCACCAGTCCACCCGGCCATCGCCATGAACCCAAGAGAAACCATCGACCTGCTGTGCAAATGTGGCGTGGTGCCGGTGATCCGTTACGACGATGCCGACGACGGCGCGCTCGCCATCGAGTGCGCCCTGCGCGCCGGTTTTCCCACGGTCGAGATCACGCTCACCATGCCCGATGCAGTCGAGCTGATCCGCGAATTCACGCGCCGCGCCGAGAAGCACCAGGTGATCGGTGCAGGCACAGTGTGGAACGAAGCCGACTGCGAGCGCGTGCTCGATGCCGGTGCTGGCTATGTGGTCTCGCCCGGTTTGGTGCCAGGGTTGGGCCAACTCGTGCATAGCGGTAAAAAAGCCGCCTACTTGCCTGGCGCAATGACACCCTCAGAGATTGCCGCCGCGCTGCGCGATGGTGCCGATGCGGTCAAACTGTTTCCCGCTTCCACCATCGGCCCCGGCCTGCTCAAAGCCGTCAAAGCCGTATTCCCCGGCACGCGCTTTTGCCCTACTGGTGGCATCACAGCGGACAACATGGAACACTGGTTCAACGCCGGTGCGGCGTTTGTCGGCATCGGCAGCACGCTGTTTCAAAGCGCCACCATCAAGGCACGCGAGCAAAACAAATTGGTCGACGAAGCGCGCCTGGTGCTCGATCAATTGCGGCTCATCACCCGCTGAGCGCCACAACGCTGCCCGGCCATGTACCCGGCCCAAGCGGGATGAAGTGATGTC
>JANOYK010000398.1:0-16190 GCA_031428855.1 Burkholderiales bacterium
CGCTATGTTGCCTGCGTCTCGGGCGACACCAATCACGTCGATTCCTTCCGCCTCACCCTCGCCAATTTCAGCCAGTTCGCGCGCGACGCGGTCTACCCCTACGGCGCCGGCGGGCCGAACGCAAGCTTCGCCTTTCTCACGCAGTACGCCATGCGCACGCAAGCTGTGACGCGCGAAGACTTCGGCAAGCTGTGCGTGGCCCAGCGCGCCAATGCACTGCACTTCGCGCATGCGCTGTTCAAGAAGCCATTGACGCTTGACGAGTATCTCAACTCACGTCCCGTCGCTACGCCGCTCGGCCTGTTCGATTGCGTCATGCCCTGCGCCGGGGCCGATGCCTTCATGGTGATGCGCGAAGACGACGCGCGCGCGCAGGGCCTGCCCTATGCGCACATCAAAGGCACGATTGAGCGCCACAACGCCTTCGCCAATGATCCGATTCAATACCGCGCCGGCTGGGCGCTTGACAGCGATGATTTGTATGCGCAAGCCGGCGTTGGCCCGGCTCAGATCGATTGCGTGCAGGCCTACGACGATTACCCGGTCATCACACTGATGCAACTCGAAGACCTCGGCTTCTGTGCCAAGGGCGACGGCGCAGCGTTCATCCGCGCACACACGTTTACGCACGATGGCTCGTTCCCGCTCAACACCTCGGGCGGGCAGCTCTCTGCCGGGCAGGCCGGTGCAGCCGGTGGATTCCTCGGCATGGTGGAAGCGGTGCGCCAGCTCACCGGCGCGGCCAATGGACGGCAGGTGCTGCGCGATGAGAATGGCTCCCACCAAGGGTTGCAACCTGATGGCGTCATAAGAATGGCTCCCACCAACGGTTCTGGCGCTATGGTCTCACCGGCCAAACACATTCTCGTCAGCGGTTTCGGCATGATTAATTACGACCGCGGCTTGGGTTCCGGCGCGGCGATATTGGCGCGTGCGGCATGAACGCGACACGTCACTCCCGCACGCAACGCATCGGCCGCGTCTCTCACCGACTGCGCGTGCGCCATGCGCCCCAAGCAGCCGCCGCGCAGGCGTGCCACCCATGACTGCGCCGCTCTCCCGCCCATGACCGCGCCGCTCTCCCGCCCGCAGCGCAAAAATCCGATCCTGCGCACACGCCTGCCGGCGCTGCCGCCGGGCGCGCGCAGCCGTGTCGCGCTCGGCCTTACCGCCGCTGCTGCCGAAGGCCGCTTCGCGCTGCAAGTGTGCCGCGCGTGCAGCACCGTGCAGTACCCGCCGCGCGAGGCCTGCCATGCGTGTCTCTCGATCACCCTCGACTGGAACACCCAGGACGGTGCAGGCGAGTTGATCGCCGACACCGTGCTTCATCACAGCAACGATTTGTTTTTTCGCGAGCGCCTGCCGTGGCGGCTCGGCCTCATCAGGCTCGACTGCGGCGTAACCGTGGTCGCGCATTTGCACGGCGACGTGGGCACAGCGCCCAGCCGCGTGCGCGTCGCCGCGCGCCTCGACCGCGCCGGGCAGGCTGTATTGACAGGATTGCCGGACCAGGAGACACCGAATATGAGTGACGACAAACAACTGCGCGAATTCACCTGCGATCCGAAGTTCCGCAAAATCCTCATCACCGACGCCAAAAGCGCGACCGGCCAGGCCCTCGTCAAAGCGCTCGCCGCAGCTGGCGCAGAGTTGATCTGGGCCGGTGAGGCCGAGCCGTGGAAGCAGGCCGCCGGGTTTGATGCCATCAAGGCATTGCCGCAAGTCACCATCGTGCCGCTCGACTTGACCGATTCCAAAAGCGTGCAGGAACTCGCCAAGCAAATCGGCGGCAAGGTGGACATCCTCATCAACAACGCCGAGGTGCATCGCCCCTACGGCATCGGCAATCGCGCCGGGGTGGAGGCTGCGCGCAGTGAAATGGACATCAACTACTTTGGCCTGTTGCGCCTTGCGCAAGAGTTCGGCCCGGGCATGCGCGCGCGCGGTGCCGACGGTCAATCATCTGCCGTCGCGTGGGTCAACCTGCTCTCGATCTATGCGCTGGCCAACTTTCCCCCGCACGGCACCTTCTCCGCCTCCAAAGCGGCCGCGCATTCGCTCGCGCAATGCCTGCGCGCCGAGATGCGGCCCGCTGGCGTGCGCGTGGTCAATGTCTTCCCCGGTCCGATTGACGATGAATGGAACCAATTGCAGCCGCCGCCCAAAGTCGCCCCTGCCGCACTTGCCAAGGTCATCGTCAACGCGCTGCAACAAGGCATCGAAGACGTTTACCCCGGCGATGTCGCGCAAGAATGGCTGGAGCGCTGGCGCGACAATCCGAAGGCGCTGGAGCGGGAGTTGTCGGCATGAACATCGACAGTGAACTGCACGCTGCGCGGCAGTGTCCGCGTCGCGACGAAAACTGAGGAGCGATTGATATGAACATCCTCACCCAATTGATGGCGGCGCTGGCGAGCGGCCAGGTGCGCGTGGTCGATCTTACCCACACGCTCGCGCCCGAGTTTCCGCAAATCGTATTGCCGCCCGAGTTCGGCCAAGTGCAGCCCTTCCGTATCGAAGAAGTGTCGCGCTACGATGAGCGCGGCCCGGCCTGGTACTGGAATAATTTTTCCTGCGGCGAACACACCGGCACCCATTTCGATGCGCCAGTGCATTGGGTCTCGGGGCGCGATCTGCCCAACAACGCCGTCGATACGATTCCGGTCGAGCACTTCGTCGGCAGCGCCTGCGTGCTCGATTGCACGAACGAAGCCAATGCCGACGCCGACTTCCTGCTCACGGCAGAGTGGATCAAACAATGGGAAACCAAGCATGGCCGCATCCCCGCGCGCGCGTGGGTATTGATGCGCACGGGGTGGAGCAAACGCGCCGACCCGGTCGCGTATCAAAACTTCGACGCCACCGGCCAGCACACCCCCGGCCCGGACACGGACGCCGTGCGCTTCCTGGTTGAAGAGCGCGACGTGCTCGGCTTCGGCACCGAGACCATCGGCACCGATGCGGGCCAGGGCTATCACTTGAAACCACCGTACCCGTGCCACTCGTTCATGCACGGCGCGGGACGCTACGGCTTGCAATGCCTCAACCATCTCGATCAACTCCCGCCCACCGGCGCAGTCATCTTCGCCGCGCCACTGAAAATTCAAAACGGCAGCGGCAGTCCGTTGCGCGTACTGGCGCTGGTCTCATCAACCTGAAAGTCATCCACTTCCACCACGCACACCGCGTAACGAATTCATCCTGACCTGACGGAGCACACCATGACCCAAGCCAAACACAAAATCTGGTTCCAGGGCGCGACCGACCGCGTCGCCCACGCCGCCTACATCACCCCGCTCGAAGCGCACATGCAACGCATCATCGACCCGGCCTTCACCTACAGCTTCAACACCACCACGCCACCCGCCACCACCACCCACCCGGTCACAGAGTTCCGCATGGCGCGCAACTTCATGAAGAACGCGGTCAAGGCCGAGCAGGAAGGCTATAGCGTGATGGCAATCTCGCATTTTCAAGACGCGGGCCTGGCAGAAGTCAAGTCGCTGGTCGATATTCCCGTGCTCGGCCTGGGCGAAACCACCATGTATTTCGCCTGCACTTTGGGGCGCAAATTCGGTCTCGTCACCATCAACCCCACCTTCATTCCCTGGCATGAAGATCAGGTGATCCGCTACGGTCTGCAACAGCGCTGCGTCGGCGTGCGCGCGGTCGATTGCAAGGTCAGCGACTTCATGGACGCCTTCGCCACCGAAGAGGGCTACGCCAAGCTCGCACCGAAATTCCAGCACGAAGTCAATGTGCTGCTCGATGCCGGTGCCGACGTCATCGTCCCGGCCGGCGGCCTGCCGATGCTGATGTTCGGTGGCGACCAATCGCACCGCAAACTCAAAATCGAAACCGGCGGCGCACCGATCATCAATGGTCTGACTGTGCTGTGCAAATCGGCCGAAGCGGCGGTGCGCATGCGAGAGCTCGACGGCATCGGCGTGAGCCGCCGTTCCAACTACGCCAAGCCGCCGGAGTTGGCCTTGCGGGAGTTTTTGGAGCAGGGTTGAAAGTGACACCGGACCGCGCGATAGCCAACATTCGTAGCGGAAAAGTAAGTGGCCCGAATTTCGAAAGCTGACATGGATTTATTTGCAAACCCCTTCCGCATACCGCGCTGCCCACAGTGCGAGGTGCCATTGATTCGCCAGAATGGAGGGCCGCCTGAGGCCACAGCTTTTCTGATACTGATCTATGCCGTTGCTGGCGGCGCGACACTGTTCGTGTTGGCGGTTCTGGGCTTGGTCTCGTCGGATGCTTGGTTCGACCGGTACGGCACTTGGATTTTGCTTGGAACACCGATTGTTGCGCTCCTCTTGTTGTGGCGTTATATTCACGGCGTTCGAAATGAGGAACCTGACTATCGATGTCCCAAATGTTTTGTCAGGTATGTGAATGCCGAATAGAGCGCGAAGCGCTGGCTCTGGTGAAAGGTGAATCATGAGTGAGACTGCAACCTATCCGCTGCGCCTGCCGCGTTCGATCAAGGCCGCCGTTGAGAAACTGGCCCTGAGCGAAGGCATCAGCATGAATCAGTTTGTCGCTACCGCCGTAGCGGAAAAGCTTGCCGTGCTTAACACGGCGGCCTACTTTTCCGAGCGCAAGGGGCGCGCTGATCTTTCCGCGTTCAAGCGCCTTGTCAAGCGCAAAGGCGGAGAGCCGCCGCGTGAGGGCGATGAGAGAAGCTGAGACCGGGTCTTGTAAAACAATGAAAAAACGAATCATTGACGGTGTTGAAGTGCTGCGCGCTTCCGGCAATGTATTTGCCGACCTTGGCTTGCCCGATGCCGGAAAACTCAAGATCAAAACCGGCCTCGTCATCGAGATCCGCAGAGCCATGCGCCGCCTTGGGTTGACGCAACAGGAGGCGGCTGCGCGCATGGGCATTACGCAGCCCAAAGTGTCGGACATGATGCGCGGCGATTTTTCAAATCTTTCCGAGCGCAAGCTGATGGATTGCCTCACGAGGCTGGGGTACAACATCGAGATCAAGGCGCGGCCGGCCCAGGCGGCGGTTGGGCATGTGGTGTTTGCCTGCGCGTAATCTGAACTTGTCCTCAACGGCGTCCGTTGCCGCGTGGCGCTTGACGCGGCACCGGAAATGCCAGCGGCAATTTCTGCCAGAGCATCAAAATGGAAATCAATGATTTCCTGAGAGCGGCTGTCAGAGCCATTCTTGATAGGATGACTGGCTAGAAGCCGCTCCTGGAGCGGATCTGCGCGATGGTCACTTTTGGAAAATATCGGATGAGGCCGTCAGTTCGGTTTGACTTTCGCTGCCGGCCGGAGCGCTTTCACTGACGCGGCACGGTTGCGCGGCTCTTTGGCCTGCTCCAGCATCAACCCCGCAATCAACTTGGCAAACGGTTTGATGTTGCCGTGCGTGCTGGCCTGCTCCAGCGCGGCCATGTAGACCGCGCGGCGTTGCACCGGCACGATCCCCCACTGATGCCCGCCGGTGACCAGCAGGTAGTTCATCAGGAAGCGGCCCAGCCGGCCGTTGCCGTCCATGTAGGGGTGGATGAATACGAATATGAAATGGCCGAGTAATGTTAATGAAAGCTCTACTTTGGCGCTGATGCTGCGATTCGATACATCGCAATTCCCGAATGATCGATTGCCAAGCGTCACATTGCAGCACATCACCACACCCGTCACTGCGGCTCAATCCCGGCCGCCTTGATGAGCGCCTCCCACTTCGGAATATCGGTCTTGAGCAATTGCGCTATTTCCGCAGCGGGCAGCACCAGCACTTCGGTGGTCAGCGTCGCGAAGCGCGCCTTGACTTCGGGCCGCACCAGCGCCGTGCGGATCGCGCGGTCGAGGCGCTCGATCACGGCCGGCGGCGTGCCAGCCGGGGCCGCTACCGTAATCAGGGTTTCGAGTGTCATGCCGGGCAGGGTCTCGGAGAGCAGCGGCACATTGGGCGCTGCCACGCTGCGCGTGCGCGCAGATATCGCGAGGGCGCGCAGGCGGCCGGTATTCAACTGCACGACACCGTTGCCGATGTCCACGACGGCGGCTTCGACTTGCCCGCCAGCCAGGTCGGTGATCGCCTGCGGCGTGCCGCGGTAACTGACCGGTGTCAGGCTGGCCTTGGTGGCGTTGGTGAACATGGCCAGCATCATCTGCGCGCTGGGCGAGCCGTAGCCCACGGTCACGCCGTCGCGTTGCGTCTTCGACGCCTGCACCAAATCGGCAATCGATTTGACCGGCGACGACTCTTTGACCATGAACATCATCGACGTCGAGCCGATGCCCGAGACCACCGCAAAATCCTTGATCGGATCGTAGGGCACGTTTTTGTAGAGACTCGGGCCGATATACATGGTCGAGGACGCCATCAGCAGGGTGTAGCCATCGGGCTTGCTGCGCGCGACGAACGCGCCGCCGATCACGCCCTGCGCGCCGGCGCGGTTATCGACCAGCACGGTTTGACCCAGGATGTCCTGCAAGGCCGCTGCAATCGGCCGCGTCACACCGTCGGTGATCGAGCCGGCCGGGAACGGCACCACCAGCGTGACTGGCCGGTTGGGGAAATCCTGCGCGTGCAGCGCGGGTGCAGCGGCTGTCAACACCGCCGTCATCAACCAGGTGAGGGTTGTCCCAACACGAATTCGAATCGTCAGCATGCAAGCTCCCAAGTGTTTGTTTGTGCAGTCTGTTGGCACGCCAGGGTGCCAACGTGCGTGACCAGTTTATACGGCGCGCGCGGCATGGACAGCGCAGTGCGGCAGTGTTTCGCCCCACATCACGGCAGGCAAAAACGGCGCGCGCGTGATGATTCTGCCGCGCACCTGCCACGGCAAGAGCGCGATCGGCTAGGTGCGGCCCGAGGATGCAGAGAAGCCGAAGTCGCAGAAGTATCAAATCTTTGCGGATGAATTTATCGAGACATCAACCCTGGCGGATTGCACACCAGCATCAGTCAATAAATTCCACCCGCACTTCGCGCGCATCGGCGCGCCCGGCCTCATCGACCACGCGCAGCAAATAACGCCCGCTGCGGCCCGGCTGCCACGCCAGGCTTTCTCCCGGCGCGGCCCGGCCAAGATAGGCGTTGTCGGCGAACCAGTGCGCAGCGCCCGCGCCGGCCGCGCGGTTGACCGCCAGGCGCAGGGGTTCAGGCCGGGACTGTTTCAAGGTGTAGGTGACAGCACGTAGCGGCGAGGTGATTTGCGGACGTTCCTCCTCGGCATCAGCCGCGCTGCAGTCGCTGGTGACTGGCGCGGCGCGGCGAGGCATGCCGGCATCGCGGAACAAGCGTGCCAGATCACTCGGCCAGTATTCGTGGACTTCCATCCGCCCGCCCGCAATCGGGCGGCAGCTGGCGCGGCTGCCGGCAGCATCGAGCCACACAGCGCGGTGCAGGGTGCTGATGCGGATCGGTGATTTGCCGGGGATGAACCAGGCCGCCGTTTTTACCGGGCAATGGAGATTGGGCAAGTCGCCGCTGGCCGCGCACACTTCGACCCGCGCCACACCCGGCGGCACATGGCGCGGCAGTTCGGCACCGCTTAGTCCATCGGCGCGTAACGCGTCGATGATCTGAAAAAACAGCGGTGCGGCGGCTTGCACGCCAACCAGCGCCGGGTTGCCCGCACCGTCAAAATTGCCGGCCCACACCACCAGCACATGACGGCCGAATACGCCTGCGCTCCAGGCATCGCGAAACCCCCACGAGGTGCCGGTTTTCCACGCCACCGCCGGCACTGCCTTGGAAAATGTGTCTGGACGCGGGTTGGCCTCCAACATGTTCAGTGTGACAAACGCGGCTTCTTCAGAGAGCAGCCGTGCCGCTGCAACCGGCGCGGTGCCGGACTGCCGCAACTGCTCCGTCGGCTGCAACTGCTCCGCTGGCCGCAACTGCACCACCGGTCGCGAGTGCTCCACCGGTCGAAGCTGCTCTGCCGGCTCCAGGTACGCCACCGGGCGCAACTGCCCGCCATTGGCGAGCATGGCGTAGAGGCGCGCCAGTTCTTCCATCGTCACCTCACCGCCACCCAGACTCAAGGCCAGCCCGTAATGCGCCTCGCTGGCCATGCGCGCCACTCCTGAGGCCTTAAGGAAATCGTAGAGCGAGGGGCGCGACAGGCGCGCCGCCACCGACACGGCCGGCACATTGCGGCTGCGGATCAGCGCTTCGTCTGCGGCTACCGGCCCCATAAAGCGGCCATCAAAATTCTCCGGGCTGAACGGGCCGAAGGCAGTGGGCGCGTCCTTGAGCACGGTCTTGGTGTGCAACACCCCCTGATCCAGTGCCAGCGCGTAGAGGAAGGGCTTGAGCGTGGAGCCGGGCGAGCGTTTGGCGGCAATCGCGTTGACCTGACCATCAATGGCCGCGTTGAAATAATCGGCCGAGCCGGCCAGTGCCTTGACCTGCATCGTATCGGCGTCGAGCAGCAGAACGGCGGCATTGCGGATGCCCTGTTCCTTGCGCGACTCGATGTAACGGGCCAGCACCCGCTCCACTGCTTGCTGTTTTTTCCAGTCCAGACTCAGGCGAAGATCCCGGCTGCCGCCGGACTGGGTGGCCAGCGCATGCTCAACCACATGCGGCGCGCGGAACGGCAGCTGGTTGATGCGCCGCGTCTTGAGTGACAGCACGCTGTCGGCGCGCAGCGCCTGACTGGCCGGATGGCGCGCGCTCCATTGCTCGAACAAGCGCAGACGCGCATCGGCCAGCGCCGGTGGCGCGGCAGCCTCGCCGCGCACGCGGGTGACGGCATTGCGTTTGGCAGGGTTTTGTGGAATCACCGCGAGCGCAATCGACTCGGGCAGGGTTAACGCCGCCGCGTCCTTGTCAAAGTAGGCCAGACTCGCCGCGCCCACGCCTTCAATATTGCCGCCATAGGGCGCCAGGTTGAGATAGGCCTCCAGCAGATCACGCTTGCTGTAGCGCGCTTCGAGCCAGAGGGCAGCCAACACTTGCGTGAGTTTGCCGGCCGGGCGGCGGCTGTCAATGTGATACAGGCGCCGCGCCAATTGCATCGTCAGGGTTGAGCCGCCCAGGCGCGCACCGCCCGAATAGGTGCTCCAGGCGCCGCGCGCCAGAGCCGGCAGGTTGACACCGGGGTGCCACTGGAACCAGCGGTCTTCGTAGAGCAGCACCGCTTCGATCAGATGCGGCGGCATGCGCGACAGCGGCACCCATAAGCGGTAGTGGTCATCGCGCGCCAGCGTCAGCCGGAGCAGTTCACCGCCTTCGGCATAGACCGCGCGCGACAGCGGCGCATGGGCTGACAGCGGTGTGGCCGGCACTGTGCGCAGGCCCGCCAGCAGTGCGCCTATGCACAGTGCCGCCACACCGATCCGTCCCGGCCAGCGCATGATTAGCGCGCCTCCACCTTGAGCGTGCCGCCCAGTGTGCGCGCCAGAATGCGGCGGTCGTACATCGCCTCTGCAAACAGCGGCGGCACGGTGTACTGCCCGGCATTGACCGCACGCACCCGGTAGGTCAGCTCGCCCACGCTGGTGCCTGCGGTGGCGTAGATCACCACGCGGTCTTCGCGCACGTCGATGTAGTCGGCAGCGAGCGAGCCGGTGACGGCAATCTTGCTGCGCGGGCGTTTTGCATTCTCGCCGCCAGGTTCCGACCCCAGCACCGGTTCCAGACCGCCGGGCAACACGTCTACCACCGTGACATTGGCGACGCTGCCACCCAAGGCGCGCAGGCGCAGCCGCACAAACGCCTCGTCCCCGACCTTGAGCGTGGTCAGCGGGTTGCCGGCCGCATCGACCAGTTCACGCGACACTTCCAGCCCCTGTCTGATTTCCACCGCAGGCGCGCTGCGCTCGAAGCCGGCTTGCACCAGCGCGTAGTAGGCGTTGAGCGGCGCGTCAACCGACAGCTTCAAGCGTGCCGCGCCCGCCGCAAGATCAGCCCGCGCCACCAGGCTCGCCGTGGCGGCCGGCAATCGGCGCTCGTTGCCATCCTTCGCCACCTCAATCAGGGCAACACGCGGAGAGTCGCCCGCACCAACGGTCTTGGCATAGGCATCGAGCGCCAGCAAGGTGGTCGAAATCGACAGGGTGTTGTAAAACCCCTGCTGCAGCGGTGCCACCACCGCCGTCCACACCTCCGGCTTGACCGCTTTGGCTAGTTCCGGAAAATGGCGTGACACCAGATACAGCGTCATGTTTTTTTCCATCGAAGGGTCAAAGAACGCCGCATGGGCATAGGCCGTCGGGATCACGCCCAGCTTCTTGTAGGGCGGGTCCATTAAATCGGCCGCGAGCCGGTCTTGTTTCAGCAGCTTGTACGACGCAGCCAGATAAGCGGCGGTCAGGTCATTGCGCCAGAGTGCGGGTTCGCGCGCCTCCATCGCTTCGCGAATTTGCGTCAGCATCGCTGTGGTGACAGTGGCGTTGCGGGTCAGCAGATAGGCAGCATGGGCACGCACCCGCGCCTCGGGCAGCGTGGCCGGGCGGGTAGCGGCGAGGCGTTCGAGGTAGCCCAAGCCAAGCTTGAGCATGTCAGGCGGCACTTGCGCGCCGCGCTCGCGCGCTTCGAGCAGATAGTGCATCACGTAGGCCGAGATGAACTCGTCTTCCTTGACCGCGGCGGACCACATGCCAAACCCGCCTTCGGCGTTTTGACGCGAACGCAGCACTGCAATCAGGCCGGCCGTGTCAGGCGCTGCTGCTGCGGGCTGTCCGGCTGCGGCGGCCGCTGCGGGTGTCAGCTTGCCGGCCACCGGCGCGCCACTCCAGTCAGGATTGGCGCGCGCCACCATTTCGCCAAAGGCGCGGCTGGTCAACTGCTCGCTGCACAGATGGGCGTAGTCACCCAGGTAACTGCTCAAGCCCGCGAACAGCCCCAGCGGCAACACCGAGGCCGACACCTCGACACGGCGAAACTCCGGATACAGATTGCGTTCGAGCGCCAGTTCGCTCTTGCCCTTGAAGTTGCCAAAGGCGATGTGGGTCTCGAACGCGCTGGCCGGGCGCACGCTCAGATCGGTGGCGAGCTGCGCGCTCTTTGCACCGTCCTTGCCGGTCAGGCTGGCGCTAAAGGTGAGGCTGGCTGATCCAAGTTTGGCTTGGGCCGGATTTTTTACCTTAATCCGGAACTTGACCACACCTTCACGCATTTCGCCAATCGCCAGCTTGATGCTTTTGTCCCCTGCCACTTCGAGGGTGGGCGAGGTGGCCAGGGTCACGGTCACGGCGGCGTCCTTGCCGGAGCCTGCGACATTGTTGGCAATACCGGCGCTGATCTCAAACTCGTCACCCGGGGCCGCCGCCAGCGGCACGTTGGGGGTGATGACAAAATCACCGCGCACCACGGTCTTCCCCTGCGCCACGCCGATGCGGGTGTCGCTCACCGCTACCGCATACACCTTGAGACTGCCGTTGAACGTATCAGGCACGGTGTAGCTGAACTCGCGCTCGCCCTTGACATCGACAATGCCGGACCAGAACACGGCGGGCTTGTCGCGCTTGCGTTTGAACGGGTTGAGGTTCTTGCCCAGCAGGGCTTCGGCGTCGCCGCCCGGCGCGCTGGCGGCAAGCAGTTTTTTGAACTCCGGCAGGATCAGGTCCAGGATCTGAAAGCTTTTGACTTCGAGCGCGCGCTTCTGATAAAACTGCGCCAGCGGATCAGGGGCCTGATAGCGCGCCACCTGCAAAATGCCCTCATCGACGGCGTAGACCACCGCGCGCGCCGCCTCTGCGCTGGTGAGTTTGAACTTCACCGTCTGCCCCGGCTTGACCAGCGCCGGTGCCTGCAGCGTCAGTGCGTTGGTGCGCGCCGCACGGCTGACCGCGAACGGTGCCACGCCATACGACAGCGGGCTGACCAGAATTTCGCTGCTGCCAATATCGCGCACGAACTGCACCGACACATAGCCGTTGCCTTCAAACTCTTTGGGCAATTTGATTTTCTGCACGCTCGATTCAGTGTCGGCCTTGAACCAGGCGTGGGCATGCACCCGCTCGCGCTCGATGGTGATGAGGCCGGCACCGGCATAGGGTGCGCGCACCGAGATGGCGATCTCGTCACCGGCCGCATAGTCCTTTTTGTTGAGCGTCAATTGCAGCTCGGCATTGCGCTCCATTGAGCGCGCCAGCGCGCCGTTGCCGGCCACCGAATAGGCGATCCGGTTCAGTTCCACACCATTGGCATCGCGGATCACGTAGACATAGTTACCCGGCTTGGCGGACGCCAGCGCCAGGGTGATGCCGGCCGCAGAGATGGCCAGCGGCTGCGACGACAGACTCACTTCGCGCAGGCGCGACTCATAGCGGTAGGTGCCGTTGCCTTGCTTGGTCAGCACCGACACATGCTTGCGCTCGTACCACTCGGCTTTCAACTGCTTCACTTCGAGCCGCTTGCCGTTTGGCCCGAGTGCAATCAGCGCGGCTGTGCGCTTGGCCCCCTGGGAGACGTAGGCCAAGTCGCCATCGGGCTTGAAGCCGATCAGGTAGTCCAGCTCTGACACCAGACTGGCGGTCTCTGCAGCGACGCCGCGCCCGCCTTCGGGCTCGAACACGCGTGCCAGCAGATGCAGCCGGTAGGTGGCCTTGGCAAAGCGCTCCAGCGGCAGGGAAAACGCCGCCTCGCCTTTGGCATCGGTGGTCTGATCGGCGAGGGCTTCATCAAATCCCTCTTTGGCCCGCTGCGGATCATAAAAACTGAAATCCGGAAATGCGCGGAACGACGGGAAGGCCGGTGTCAGCGTCATCTTGGCTTCGACGCGGCGGTTGTCGGCCGCGGTGCCGAACAGATTTTGCGCGTTGATGAGCGCCTTCAAATCCTTCGGCTTGACCCAGCCGTCGATCGCTTCGCTCGACAACTGCGCGCTCACCTTCATGCGATCTGGCAGAAATTCGCGCAGCGTCACCGAGGTGCTGCCGATCTGCTGATAGGCGCTGCCATCGCTGGTGATGTAGAGGTTGATGCGCCAGACGCCGGTGGGCGAGGTTTCCTGGGTCGGATGCTCGAACTCGTTGAACCCGCCGGTGCCGAGACGGATTTTTTCCTTGCGCACGGTCAGACCGCGCGGATCGACCACCTCGATCTCGAGCGGCATCCCCGCCACTGGCTGCTGCCAATCGGCCGGCTTGACGATCACACCAATGCGGAACGGATCACCCGGACGGTAAATGCCGCGCTCGGAAAACAGATAGGAGCGCAACTGTTCGGCGCTGCGCGGGTTCGGTTCGCCGCCCACATCAAAACGCGAGTAGTCGAGCCCCCGGTCGCGGCGGCCCACTGGCAGAAAACTGACATCCGCGCCGCGTTTGACTACATACATCAAGGGCGCTTTTTCACGGGTGAAGCCATCGAGTTTGCCGAGCGTGGCGCGGCCATCGGCACCGGTCTTGCCGGACTGGATCACTGCGCCGTTCCGGCCCAGCACCTCGACGGTGGCATCAGCCAGCGGCAGCCCGGTCGCAATCGATTGCACGAACGCGTCTTGCGTGCCGTCAATCGCACGCTTGACCATCAGCCCCAAGTCGGTGACGACGATCAGGCGGGTGTCGGCATACTGCCCGGGTTCGCCCGGGGGATCATTTGGGTCGCGCGGCTCCGCGCCGCTGCCGCCGCTGTTGCCACTGCCACCACCACCGCCGGCATGGTTCTCCTCGCTGTTCTGTTCCGGCTCGGCCGGCGCTGGTGCCGCGCCCCGTGGCACGCCCTTGGCCTGTTTTGCGGCGGCCTCTTGCGCCATTTTTTCGGCCTTGGGGTCATAGCCTTGTGCGCGCAGCAGAAACACCCCCATGCGCCCACCGCCCTGGCCAAGCTGGCCCGCCTCGCCCGGCTGCTTGAGGTACTCACCCAAATCGAGCGGCTGAAAATGGGCCTTGCCACGCGGTGTATTGAGCGGAATCGCCCGCTCAAAGCGCTCGGTCAAATGATCCGGTTGCAGGCCGTAGTTGAACTCGGGTTTCTGGAAGGCGCCGGTCGTCTGCGACACCAAATGATGCAACTGGCCCGGCAGCACACGCGCGATCTCCAGTTTGACGCCCGGCAAGTCGCGCACCAGCAGCGCGGTCTTTTTCTCGCCCGACAGCGTGAGCAGCGCGCCATCACCCAGAAACTTGAGTTGCGGCGGGAATGGCGGCACCTTGACCACAAAGTGCTGCCGGTCACGCAGGATGAAGCCGCCAAACGAGCGCAGCCCCTTGTCGATACGCACATAGACCGAGCGGCCGACATCGGCCCGGTACTTGAAGGCATGGCTCTCGGTCCATTCGCGCTCGGCCGCAAAGGCATCGAGTTTGAGACGTGTGTGGTCCTTGAGCAGCGCCTCCGTGACCTTGCCGATGCTGTCCACGCTCCACTCATACGGCGTGGTGCGCTCGGCCGGTTTGGTGTCCGGATGATGCTCCGGCAATACCCACGCGCTGATGTGTTTGGCGGTGTCGCGCTCATGCACTGCATGCGAGGCGTTGACCATCAACATCTGTTCCGGCTCGTTGGTGTCGTTGAACACCACCTGCTGCTCCACACTGCTCACGCTCAGGCTGTAGAGATTGGGAATCGCCACCTCAGCCGTCAAGGCCTGCTCAAATGCGCTGCCGCCGCGCGCTGCCTGCATGCCCTTGGCCAGCGTCAGCGTGGCGCTGGAGCCATCCTCCATCAGTGGCAGGGAATCGGAATGCACCGATGCGCGCAGTTTGATTTTGTCGTAGATGACACTGAACTTCGCCGCTTCGCGCCCGACACCGAGAATGCCTTCTTTGTGGCCCTTCAATCGCAGCTCGACCCGTTTCTCCAACTGCGCCGGATCAACCGGATGGCTGAACACCAGATCGAATACCGCCTTCTTCACCGCCGGGTTCACCGGATCCTGATAGAACTGGGTTTTCTCCACGCGTGCAGTGAAGCCGGGTGTTTGCAGTGCCAACGCAGTTTTGGCAAGCCGGATATGCGCCGCCACCAAGCCTTTGTCCAAGCCGATCTTGTAGGCCGTGCCAATTTTCCAATCGTCGCGCGGCTGAAATTTGAGAGCGCGATCACTCGCCCACTCCCAGGTGCCGTCAATCGCCGGTTCAATCCGCACACCGGATGACACCGGCTTGCCCACCGCTGCCAGCGGTGCCACTGATGCGCCAAAATCGACCTGCAGCGGATGCGGCGCGCCATTGTTTTCATAATCGGTGATGCGCGGCGCCTGCACTGACACCGCAATCTCCACCGGCTTGGGCCGCGCATTCCACCACTGCATGCCGCTGCGCAGGCCGGTGCCGGTGATGATGACGGCGCTCAGGGCGATGGCGGTGATTTTCTTGTGGCCCCAGAGCCAGCGGCCGGTGGACAGTGCGCATCGGCCAAGCCAGCCGGCCCAGGGAGGCGCAGTCCATCGCACCTCGCCAGCGATCCCGCGTACCAGCCATTTCACCCCCGCCCACACTGCATCCGCGCCCGCACCAATCAGTTGCCGCCACATGAATCAATCCCCCTTTTTATTCCGGTTGATCTTATGCCAGAGTGCCCAGCGCAATAGTGGGGGCCGATTCTGTCCAAATCATGGCGGCATTGATGCAATGTGATGATGTTTGCGCCGCCGCTTAACCGGCGTGTGGCGCGAAATTGGGCCAGACGATTGCCGTTAAACTCACGCGGCCCATGCTGCTTGCGGTTGCCCGTAGTCGTCCGTCATTGCCTCTTGTGGTTCTTTGCTGCGGCACCTTTTTCTGCGGCCGCTTTGAGACACCCCCTCCTGGTTTGAACCCGCCGTCCATCACTTAATCTCAATCCCCATGTCCACTCCCACCCCCCGCAGCGGCGGCGAAATTCTCGTCGATCAACTCAAAATTCACGGCGTGCGCCACGCCTTTTGCGTGCCGGGCGAGTCCTACCTTGCTGTGCTCGACGCGCTCTACGGCGCGCGCGACACCATCGAGCTGATCGTCGCTCGCCAGGATGGCGGGGCCGGTTACATGGCCGGTGCCTACGGCAAGATGACCGGCAAGCCCGGCATCTGCTTTGTCACGCGCGGGCCGGGCGCGACCAACGCGTCAATCGCCGTCCACACTGCGTTTCAGGATTCCGACCCGATGATTTTGTTTGTCGGGCAGGTGGCGAGCGATCAAGTCGAGCGCGAAGCGTTTCAGGAAATGGACTACCGCCGCATGTTCGGCCAGATGGCGAAATGGGTCGCGCAGATCGACCGCGCCGACCGCATTCCCGAGTATGTGAGCCACGCGTTTCACACTGCCGTGTCGGGCCGCCC
>JANOYK010000399.1:0-3890 GCA_031428855.1 Burkholderiales bacterium
GCCGAGACCAAGCTCAAGGCCGGCGGCGTGCAGTTCGTCAATGCCGACAAGGCCGCCTTCTTCAAGGCCACCCAGCCGATTCGCGACAAGTACGGCGCGAAGTACGCGGCGCTCCTGAAGCAGATTCTGGACACCAAATAATTGCCGCGCCGGCGCGTACCCCGCCTCGCTGACGGCGAGGTGAGGTCACGCGCTTGTCCACTTTCTGTAGAAAGTCCGATATGACGGTGAAGCAGCGCTACGCGCAGGCGATGGAGTGGCTCTACCTCGCCTGCATCATTCTGGCCGGCACCGCAATGGTGGTGATTACGCTCATCATCCCGTTCGGCGTGTTCATGCGCTATGTGATGAACAACCCGCAGTCGTGGCCGGAGCCGGCCTCGGTGGTGATGATGGTGATGTTCTCGTTCGTTGGCGGCGCGGCGATCTACCGCGCCAATGTGCATGTGGCAGTCGAAGCGCTGCTCAATGCCGTCAGCCCGGCGCACAAGCGCACGATGCTGCACGGCGTTGACCTGTGCATGGGCGCGATGTCGCTGTTCATGGCGGTCTACGGCACGCAGTTGTGCCGCATCACCTGGAACCAGTCAATGGCCGAATTCCCCGGCCTGCCGGTGGGGCTGGTGTATTCGCCGATTCCGGTGGCGGGGGTGCTCACCTTGCTGTTTTTGATCGAGCGCGTGTGGGTTGGCACCCCGCCCGCCACCTCGGTCATGTACAGCGACGCGCCGGCCGGGCTGGAATAAACGGATAGGGACGCGCGCATGGACATCCTGATTCTGCTCGGCTCGTTCGCGCTGCTGTGCGCACTTGGTGTGCCGGTGGCCTACGCACTGGGCCTGGCGGCAATCTGCGCCGCGCTGTGGGTCGATATTCCGCTCGAAGCGATCATGCTCAAGATTTCCGACGGCACCGACGACTTCGCGCTGTTGGCGATTCCGTTCTTCGTGCTGGCGGGCGCGATCATGGCCGAGGGCGGCATGGCGGCGCGGCTGGTCAATCTTGCGCGCATTTTTGTCGGCTTCATCCGCGGCGGCCTCGCGCTGGTCAACATTCTGGCTTCCTCCCTGTTCGGCTGCATCTCGGGTTCATCGGTGGCCGACACCTCGGCGATTGGCTCGGTGATGATTCCGCAAATGGTCAAGGCCGGGTTCCCGCGCGTGTTCGCCACCAACGTCACCATCTGCGGCTCGGTGCAGGCGCTGCTGATTCCGCCGTCGCACAACGCGGTGATTTATTCGCTCGCCGCAGGCGGCACCATTTCCGTCGCACATTTGTTTCTGGCCGGCATCTTCCCCGGCCTGCTGTTCGGCCTGTGTCTGATCGGCCTGGTGTTGTGGATCTCGCGCAAGCGCAACTACCCCAGAGGCGAGCCGGTCGCGCTCAAAGATGTGCCCAAAATCGTGGTGGACGCGCTATGGGGCCTGGTGACCGTGGTCATCATCATGGGCGGCATTTTGACGGGCGTGTTCACCCCGACTGAATCGGCAGCGGTGGCCTGCGTCTACGCCTTCCTGGACACGTTCCTGGTCTACCGTGACTACAACTGGCGCGACCTGCTGCACCTGATTCACCGCGTCGTCAAAACCGTGTCGATGGTGATGATGCTGATCGGCTTTTCGGTCGCCTTCGGTTACATGATGGCGATCATGC
Organism: Burkholderiales bacterium; assembly: GCA_031428855.1. GTDB lineage: Bacteria > Pseudomonadota > Gammaproteobacteria > Burkholderiales > JAEUOS01 > CANJDH01. The sequence goes on from JANOYK010000399.1 coordinate 1,654, forward strand.
AGATACCGGCCAAGGTGACCTACTTTTTTCTCTCGATCTCGGAGAACAAATACGTCTTTCTGCTGCTGGTCAACCTGCTCTTGCTGCTGCTCGGCACCTTCATGGACCTGGCGCCGATGCTGCTGATCTGCACGCCAATCTTCATGCCGGTGATCGTCAAGCTCGGCATCGACCCGGTGCATTTCGGCATGATTATGATTTTGAATCTCGGCATCGGCCTGATCACGCCGCCGGTCGGCCCGACGCTATTCGTCGGCTGCGCCATCGGCAAGGTGACGATGGAAGAAGTCTCGAAGGAGCTATGGCCGTTCTACGGCGCGATGTGCATGGCGCTGCTGCTGGTGACCTACATCCCCGCGATTTCGCTCTGGCTGCCGGGCTTGATGAAATAAAATACAAGGTCTGACCCTGCTCAAATAAATGCAAATAAATGGGGTCAGACCCCATTTATTCCCCTCATTTATTCCCATTTATGCTTTCCATTTATTCATTTATTTTTCCGTAAATTATTTCGCCCGTATTGCGCCGCTGCCTGGCATCTGCCCGCCAGCGCGGTTCAGCCCGAATTGATGTTGGGTGCTTGCGGCGCACTGTTTCCAGTCACATCGGCACCAGCCACAAATGCCCTGAAACCCGCTGCCACCAAGGGTTTGGGCGATCTCCTTCTCTCATTCACCGGACCCTTCCCCATGATCGAACTGCGCGACCGTCACTCCACCGGCCCCACCGTGCGCCTGCACGACAACGACAACATCGTCATCGCCCGCGTCGATGTCGGCCTCGGCATGAGCCTGCCGGAAGAAGGCATCACCAGCCGCAGCCAGGTCGGTGCGGGTCACAAGATTGCGCGCAGCAAAATTGCCAAGGGTGATCCGATCCGCAAATATGGCGTCACCATCGGTTTCGCAGCAACCGACATCGAGCCGGGCACGCTGGTTCATTCACACAATATCGAGTTCCGCGAAACCGTGCGCGATTACGCCTACGCGCGCGACTTCAAGCCGATTGCGATGGTGCCGGAAGCCGAGCGTGCTTGGTTCATGGGCATCGTGCGCGACAACGGCCAGGTAGCCACGCGCAATTACGTCGGCATCATCTCGACCGTCAACTGCTCGGCCACCGTGGTCCACAAAATCGCCGAGTGGTTCACGCCAGAGCGCCTCGCTGCCTATCCCAATATTGATGGCGTGGCCGCGTTTGCGCACGGCTTGGGCTGCGGCATGGAGATGACCGGCGAGCCGATGGACTTGCTCCGCCGCACCATGGCTGGCTATATCCGCCACGCCAATCTGGCGGCGGTGCTGGTGATTGGGCTGGGCTGCGAGCGCAATCAAATCGCCGGGCTGTTGGAAGCCGAAGGCCTCTCGATTGGCCCGCGCCTCAAAACCTTTGTGATGCAAGAGACCGGCGGCACGCGCAAGACGATTGAGGCCGGCGTTGAACAAGTGAAGGCCCTGCTCGCCACTGCGAACGCGGTCACACGCACCCGTGTGCCGGCCAGCCACCTCTCGATCGGCCTGCAATGCGGCGGTTCAGACGGCTTCTCCGGCCTCACCGCCAACCCGGCGCTGGGCGCGGCGATGGACATCCTCGCGCGCCACGGTGGTACTGCCATTTTGTCGGAGACGCCGGAGATTTACGGCGTCGAACACACCCTCACCTGCCGCGCCCGCACCAAAGAGGTCGGCGAAAAGCTGATCGAGCGCATCCGCTGGTGGAAAGACAACTACTCGGTCGGGCGTGACGTGCAGATCAACGGCAAGGTCAGCCCCGGCAACAATGCGGGCGGCCTGGCCAACATTTTTGAGAAGTCGCTCGGCTCGTCCATGAAAGGCGGCACCGGCCCGCTGATGGAGGTCTACAAATACGCCGAGCCGGTCAAGCAACATGGCCTCGTGTTCATGGACACCCCCGGCTACGACCCGGTGTCCGCCACCGGACAAATCGCCGGCGGTGCCAACATGATTATGTTCACCACCGGGCGCGGCTCGATGTTCGGTGCCAAGCCGGTGCCGTCGATCAAGCTCGCCACCAACACCCCCATGTTCAAGCGCCTGATCGAAGACATGGACATCAACTGCGGCGGCGTGATCGACGGTGACGTGACGATGAACCAGATGGGCCAGCAGATTTTTGAATTGATGCTCAAGATTGCCTCGGGCGAGAAATCCAAGAGCGAATTGCTCGGCTTGGGTGACCATGAGTTTGTGCCGTGGCAGATTGGCATTACCGGGTGA
>JANOYK010000400.1:0-8835 GCA_031428855.1 Burkholderiales bacterium
CCACCCGATTCCCAATAACGCCACGAAAGCCAGTCCCACCGCTGGAATCTGCAAGGCAAATTCAACCGTCGCGTGTATCGACACTGAAATGAGGGCGATCAACCCGCCGAGCGCCAGACCGCGCTTCACGCTGCGGCTGGCCCGCGTTAACGTCACAATGTTACGAACAAACGCCAACGCCGTCAGTCCCGCAAGCAACAGCATTCCAGCCCATCCGGCTTCTACCAAGAACTCCACATAGTCGTTATGCGCATGGTTTAGCGACAGCATGTATCCTGGCTGCTTGTACTGTGGGTACATTGCCTCAAAGGTTCCGGATCCAGTGCCAAACACGGGGAAATTATTGACGCTGGCCAGTGCTGAAAGCCCCTGGTCAGTGCGCTCCTCGAATGACTCTTCCTGCAGCCCGTGCGCCTTCTTGGTGTCTGACGATAGCGCCGTCTGCTGCATGCGCTTGACTACATGCTCCACCCCGATCCACGAGCCGATCACTGCCACATCCAGAATAAGCATGCTGACCAGAAACAACACGATGGTTTTCCAGCGCGCATGCAGACACAGCAAGGCCACAGCACCACCGGCAATCAGGGCGGTAAAAAACGCTGCGTTGCCCATGCGTGATCGGGTCAGGATTAATGCAATCACCATCACAATCAGCAGCAGGCGCAACCGCACTTTGGCGCTCAACAGTAGACTCAGCAGCCAGCGTGTACGTTGCTTCCAAGTGTTCAATTGGGCCGGCGCAAATTCTGCCACGATCAAGCCAACGCCTACGCCAAGGCAGATTTCGAGATAGGCGGCGAGATGATTGCGGTTGTGAAAAGGCCCTTTGGCGACTTCGTGCATCATGGGCTCGAAGAACAACACATAACTGGCATTGGTGAAATGCAGGTAAAGCGCCAGCACCGAGCACATGATGCCACTGCCCACCAGCATCAACGCAAATTGCTTGATTTGCTCAGTGCGCTGAATCACCAGCAGCATCAGGGAGAAAAACCCCACCAGGGCAAAAGTGAGCAACTGATAACGCAGAGTGGCTGACGGGGCAATCGATAGCGTAATCACCGGGCGCAACGCGGCACCATAGTTTTCGCCATACACCGCAGCAGCGCCTGGCGCTACCGCTGCCACCCAATCGGCGGGCAGCGGTATCAACTGCAGCGAGATGAGCGCCGCCCAAAGCGCCAGCAACACCAGCGCCAAACGCCCGCGGTAGAACGAGGCATGCACGGCACACCGGCCGAGCGCCCAGCCTGCACTCCATAAAATAATCAGGGCGGCAATCCAGATCACGATCAGGGCTACCGCCCACGGGCGGTAGCTGCCAAATGGCAGGGGTGCCCAGAACAGCAGGGCCACTAACCCCCAATAGACCAGGCGCTCCCACGCGGTAGCGGCATCGGGCGCAACAGCAGCAGGATTCATCTGCCCGCGCCTACGCGTGCTGCGCCGGAATCGGGCCCGGCGGGGGCGCACGCATCGGGCACGTCAACCTGCAATTCTGCGCAGGGTGGCGCCATTTTTTTTAGCGCCGCCAGCAGTACGCCGGTTTCTTTGGGCCGGTATTGATGTGACCGCCGCAGGTTGCCGCGAATCGCTTCGCGCTCAGTCTCGCCCAGAGCGGCCCAACCCCGGTATCCGAGCAGGATCAGGCGCTCGTGGATCGACACTTCCCATGGGCCGTAGCGCGAGGCGAGCACGATCGCACGCCGGAAATCGGCATCGCGCTCGCCAAGCTGCCACTTTACCGAGGCAATGCTGGCGTGCGTATAAGGCCAGGTCGGGCGGAGCGCCGCCGCCGTCAAATAATGTCTTAACGCAAGTTCGAAATAGGGGCGCAGTTGCGCGCTATCACCCGGCACATTGGACAATCGCACCATGTACAGGTTGGCAAATCCTTCGTGGTACTCCGGGTTGCCGGGGTCCCATTCGAGCGCTGTCATAAAACCATCACGGGCGCGGTTCCATACAAGCTGGTCAATTGGGCCGGGCCTTGCAACCCAGTTGCCGAGCAGTGCGCGCGCTTCGATCGACTGATAACTGGCCCAACCCATGTGAATGGCGCGGTTGCCGGCCCACAAACTGAGTGCCATCAGCAACCCCACCGTAAGCAGGCGGCCAGTGCGCTGCCATCTCATACCGAAAGCCCCGGCCCGGCTGGTGCTGCGTCTGCTTCGCTGGTCAAAAGTGAGCGCGGGTTGCTCCAGGTTAGCGCCGTAGCGGTTTGCTCACCCGCCTCTGCGGCGAGAAACCCACGCGCTGCCGTCATGACCGGCGGCCGGTTCTCGATGTTGTGGGCATCCGTCGCCACCGCAAAAATATCGTTGCGGTCAAGCAATTCACGCGCGCGGCGCTCAGCGGCTTCGCCAAAATGCCCCAGCAGCGACCCGGCTGTGACCTGAAGCAAGCAGCCCTGTTCAATGAATGGGTCGAGTTTGGCGAGGTTGCGCATCACGTCCTTGTTGCGCTCTGGGTGAGCGATCAAGGGCAGCACACCCTGTTTGCGCAGCCATGCGGTCAAACGGTCTGCGCCGACCGGCACGCTCCCGTGCGGCAGTTCGAGCAGCATGACGCGCTCGCCGCGCAAGCGTCCAAGAAACGGGATATCGCCGCTCGCGAGAAGTTCGATAACTTCGGAGCCAATGCGCACTTCTCCACCTGGTGAGATGGCAAGGGGAATACCTCGTAGCGCCAGGGCGGCACGAAACTGCTCCACCGCCCGCATGATGCCGGGCGCGCGATTGTCAAACACTCCTGCATGAACGTGCGGCGTCATCACCGCATGGGTGATGCCGTCAGCTACGGCAGCGCGTGCCAGCGCCAGCGATTCATCAAGCGTTTGCGCGCCGTCATCAATGCCCGGCAGGTAGTGGCAGTGCAGATCAATCATGGCCAGCACCTTTTACAAACTGCGCGCGCCTTCGGGGACCTGATTCGGCGCTGGCTCAGCGCTTTGCACCGTAGTAACGCTTGTAACCGTAATTAGAGTAACCGCTGTATTCACCGTAATAGCGATCGGCTTTTTTGAAATCGAGCTGATTGAGCACCACCCCGATCAACGGTGCCCCGCTACGGCGCAGCTTTTTGACACCCTGACGCGCCAATTGATACGGCGTGTCGTCGGCCTTGACCACATACAGCACGCCGGTGGCATGCTGCGCGATGATCAGCGCATCACTCACCAGTTGCACCGGGGGCGAGTCGATCACGATAACGTCGAACAATTCCTTGAGGCGGCTGATTGCCTGGGAAAATTTGGGTGAGAGCAGCAGTTCGAGCGGATTGGGCGGGATATGCCCGGCCGGCAACAGCTTGGCATCGGTGTCATCCATCGGCACGATCACCTGCGAGGCTTGGGCCGATCCCGAAATATATTCGGACAACCCGGCTATCCCCTTGTCCAGGCCAAGCGATTTGGCGATGGCCGGGCGGCGCATGTCGGCGTCGATCAAAAGCACTTTTTTGGTTTGTGCGTGCGCAAACGCCAGATTCATTGCGAACGTCGTTTTGCCCTCACCTGGCACCGATGAGGTCACCACCAGAACCTTGTGGTCTTCGTCAATCGACGACAGCAAAACGCCAGTGCGCGCGGTGCGGATCGATTCCGAGAACACCGAATTGGGGTCGGTAAGGTAAGCCTTTTTGGCAGCATCCTTGCGCCCTCCCACAATCGGAACGGCACTCAAGACACTCACGCCAAGCAGAGTCTCCACATTCTCAGAGGTCTTGATGGTGTTGTCCAGCCGATCCAGCAGCAACGCCACCACCACCGCAAGCAGGAGGGAAAGCACAAATGCAATACCGATGATCTGGGTTTTTTTGGGCCGCGCGGCAATGTCCATCGGGAATGCACGATCCACCACACGGCCAACCGCCGATTGCAGGTCGTTGGTGGCGCTGGTTTCCTTGAAGCGGCCAATGAACATGTCATATAGCTGGCGATTGGAGGCAACCTCGCGCTCCAGAATGCTGAGCTGGTATTCCTTGCGGTTGATGCCCTGTATCTGCCCGCGCGCCTCAGCCAGACTGCGCTCCACGGCGGCCTCGTTGGCGCGCGCTACTTCATATTCCTTGCTGAGGCCAGCAACAATATTTTCGACCTGACGCCGGCTGTTTTCGCGCGCCGATTTGAGCTCGCCTTCGCCCTGCACCATGCGCGGGTGTTCTTTGCCATAGCGCTGCGCCAGTTCGGACACTTTTTTCTCGGCCTCGCCTTCGGCACGTTTGGAGTCGATAAAAAGCGGATTGCGCAACACCGCAGGAATACTCTCAAAATTGGCGTTGGCCGTGCCCCGCAGGGCTCGCACCTGGTTGTAGGCGTTCTCTGCTTCGGCGCGGCGCTGGCGCGACTCGACAATTTTTTGCGACAGGTCATCAAGCTGCTTTCCCGCGCTCGACACGGCCAGGCCCTTGGCTTCGACGATGCGTTCGCGTTCGCGGTACTCCTGCAACGCTTTTTCCGACTCGCCCAGTTTCTGGCGCAGGCCCGAGATACGGCTATTGAGCCAATCCGCGGCTTTTTGCGTCATCTGAAAGCGCGCTTCCAGGTCGTTCTCAATGAAGGTGTCAGCGACCGTATTGGCGACACGGGCCGAAAATTCCTTGTCAAGCGATTCGAAGCTGATGCGTACCAGTTGGCTCAAGCGCACCGGCTCCACGGCCAGTTGCCGCACAAATTGCTCGAGCACGCGCTTTTCGGCAGTTTCTTCTGTCATTTCACCAGGATCGGCGTCAAATCCCAGCGGTGCAGTCCACTTGCGCCAAAGTGAAGGCTCCTGCTGGCGCGGGTCAAACTCGGGGTGTTTGGTCAGCCCCAGCTTGGTAATCACTTTGCGCGCCAGCTCGCGCGAACGCATGATCTCGGCCTGGGTCTGAAAAAATTCGCGGTTGGCGCTCATGCCGCCATACACCTCTTCAACCGAGACCACTTTCGATTTGCCGGTTTCAATCAGAATGGTGGCAGTTGAGCGGTACACCGGTTTGATCGCATACACGATCACCGCTACCAGCAGCGTAATCGCCAGGGCCAGGCCCATCACACTCCACTTGCGCCGGCTGATACTGCGCCAATACTCGACCAGCTCGACGCGATCCTCCTTCAGGTCTTCAGGCAGGAGGACTTCATTGGGTGTGGCGATTTGGTTCACAGCAGAGCTCGTGGTGTGCCCGGTTCAGGCCAGGCGGGAGAACCGAAAATGGAGGAAGCAATTCAGAAAAAACTTTCTTCAATCGTCAGCACATCGCCGGGGAAAACGGCGCTGCCCAACTCCACCTTCTCCTTGACTTTTTTGGGGTCGGTTTCGCGGATAACAAACATCTTATTCTGCGAAGCGCGCTCTTTGAAGCCGCCCGCAATCGCCACCGCTTTGGCCACCGTCAGTCCGGGCTGAAACGCATAGGCCCCCGGCTTGTCTACCTGACCATTCACATAAAACTGGCGGTACTCGTCAATCGACACCGCCACCCGCGGGTTCACCAGATAGCGCCCGCGCAGACCATCGGTGATGTTTTTCTCAAGCTCGCCAACCGTCCTGCCCAGCACTTGAAGTTCGCCCAGCACCGGGTAAAACACGGTGCCAGCGTCGGTCAGTTTTATTTTTTCGCGCGAGAGATCGTCCTCGCCAAATACCTTGATCGTGATGACGTCGCCGGAGGCAAGCTTGTAATTTGACACCACGCTCGCCGGTGGTGCGGTCGGGCGTGTTTGTGCCGAAACCGAAAGCGCCAACAAGATCCCGAACAACGACCCAAACAGGGCCCACCACCACCTCAGACCCATAACTACCTCGTAGCGTTACAGCGCCACCTTGGCCGACAACAGAATCAGGTTCTTGCGGTAATTGAAATTGTTCTGATTCGAATCACGGTTGGTGTAAGTGTATTCAGCACCCAGCGTCAGCCAGCGTTGCGTATTGTGGGTGAGCTTGAAACCAATGCTGCTGGTCGTATCATCGCGGCCGAGGCCGGAGAAGTTATCCTTGAGCACCGACCCGGACACCTCTGACTTGACCCGCTCGCTCCAGTCGTGGCTCCATTTCGCGTTGAAAAAGCGGTTGTTGATGATGTTGCCGCCGCCGAGGGGGTCGTTGAAGTTTTTTCCGGTGGAGAGATCCACGTTCGAATAGCTGAGCGGGCTCCAGCGCACCGCACCGTCCCACACAAAGCCCTTGGCGTCAACCTGCGAGGGCAGCCAGAAATCTTTTTTCACATAGCCCACTTTGAACGTGCCTTGCGTCTGCACGGTGGCTTCCCATTTAAGACCGGTCAGCAGCTTGTATTCGGTGTTGTCGGTGACTGCGGCCGCCGCGGTGTAATCCGAACGGGTTTGCACCCCCTGGAACAGCCACTCGGTCTTGGGCGCGATGCGCCAGAAGAATGTCGCACCCGCTTTGGTGGTATCGACATCCAGATTTTGCGTGACGGTGCGGTTGTTCGTGTAGGTTTTAGTGGTGTAGGCGCCTTCGAGTTCAATCCGGCCCTGCGCACCTTCAGCGCCATAAGAAAAGAAGCCGCCGAGTCCATCGAGCTTGTATTTGTTGGGCGAAGGCGTGGCTGCGGTCGGCACTGATCCGCGCGGATCGCTTTTCTCAATGTGGTCTGCGTTCAACTTCAAACGCGCGCGCGTGCTCAGATCCATGTCGGCCAGAGCCTGAATCGCGTGGTAGTCGAAGTTGTCATCACGTGAGCTGGCGTAGCGGCCAAAGCTGCCGTCATAGCCCAAGCTGTACTTGCTCTTGCCCGATTGCAACTCGCCCTTCAGGCCGGCACCGAGAATCAAAACCGACGAGGCAACACGCGCCGGTGTCAGCAGCACATTATCGTTGTGGCCCAGGCTAAGCGAGGCGGTCGGAAACAAGGTCAGCGGGTCCATCTTGATGCCGGTGGCGCGTTCGGGTGTTTGCGCCACCGCATAGGAACAACCTAGCGAAGCGATAAACAGTGCAACCAGCGGACGGAGAGCGGGGGTCATTTTCACGATGGATTTTTCGATGAGGTTTGCGGTATCGCAGCGCCGGGGACGCTGCACCATATTGCCTCGGGCACCAAATTGCTGATGATGCGCCACTGTAGATAAATTATCGCATTGTTGACCGCATCTGTGAGAAATCTCACGGAATTGCCCTGTTGCGTATTCGCAACAGGGGGTACTCTGCTTGTCAAGCGGGCCTATAGTTTTGGTTCGGTTCGGTAATCTTGGGAGCTGCATGCCGTTCTCCTTTTACGCCCACAGTGATAGTCTAACCAAGTGATTCCCGACTAGCTTACTATAGATAACAGAAGGAAATAAAGCAATTGTTTTCATAAACTTAAGCGATATATCCGATGCGGTTTCTAGATTGCTACAGGTTTCCCGGCAAACGTCGCTTCGCACGGGCGGTTTGTTCGGTCCCTATTGTCAAAATGCGATGAAATTGCCAAATTTGTGACAAAAGTCACAATATTTCAATTTTTATCGCTTGTTGCGCAGACGCAACAAGCGATAATTTATGGCGCAATTCGAATCGCTTTCTTTACGTCACCCGCATACCTGCGCTACCATTGAATACTACGGGTGACTGGTTCGGCCCACTCCGGTGCCAATAAAGTGATGAAGTCTCCATGGAACGAATTAACGTCCAAACCCAATCCCGGTTTTTATTCAAAGTTCAGGATATTCGAGGTCGCCATCATGATTAAAAAAATACTTCAAGCAGTGTTGTTTGCGGCGGCGTGTGCCGCCACCGGGCTGGCCGCTGCGGCCCCGGTCGGCTACGTTCACGAAGTCAAGGGCGATGTGACCCTTCGAGATGCTGGCAAACAGCCGGCCAAGGCGGCGGCCGGCGACACATTTGAGCAGGGTGCCTCCTTTACCACCGGCACCGATGGCAATGTGACACTTAAATTTGAAGATGGCCAGCTCGCGGTCATCGCCCCCAATTCGCTGTTTATCGCCCAAACCTACGTATTCAACAAGGCCAAGGTGGCGGAGTCGAACATTCTGTTCAGTCTTACCAGAGGTGGTTTGCGCTTTGTTTCCGGAATGATTGCATCCACCAATCGCAACCAGTTTGCGATTCGCACCCCCACCGCAACAGCTGGCGTGCGCGGCACGGATGGCAACATCGCGCTGGGTACTGATGGTTCGATCATGGCTTCCACGTCGAATGGTGACGTCACGCTGACGTCCGGCGGCGTCACGATCACGATTCCCGCAGGGGCCACTTCCATCGCCGCTCCCGGCGCCCCGCCTGGCGCATCCGGGGCGACGGCCACCATTCCGATTCCTCCCGCATTGGCGGCTGTGGCCGCGTTGGTGCGCGCCATTGCGGTGGCGAACGTGCCAAACAACGCGCCGGCCAATCCCGTTGCGGTCGCAAACGCGATCAGAGCGGCTGTGGCGGCGGCGGCGGCACCCGGCAACGCGGCGTTGCAGGCAGCAGCAGCAGCTGCGCTGGCGACGGCCCAGACTGCGAACCAGGCGCTAGTGAATCAGGCGATTGCCGGAGGTGGTGTTCCCGCTGCGCCCCCGGCTACAGGGCCTGGCGCTCCCGCGCTGACCACGCAGGAGATTCAAGTGTTGTCGCAGCCATTGGTGGTTCCTTGCGTGCCTAGCGCCCCGGCTACCACCTGTTGATTGCGGCGCGGATCTAAAAAACGCGGGGAATTCCCCGCGATTTTTATTGGTGCGCCCGGCAGGGCGCACTCACGAAAATACAGCGCGGCAATAACCGCTCGGTTTGTTTTAACGCCGAAGCGGACTATCAGATTTATTTGCACACGCTGACCGAGTACGCCGCCCAATGCGGCTGCGCGGTGCATGCTTATGTGCTGATGACCAATCACGTTCATTTGCTG
>JANOYK010000401.1:0-6638 GCA_031428855.1 Burkholderiales bacterium
GAGCGGTCCGAGGCCGAAGCAGCGGCCACCCGCGCCGACGCAGAACTGGCGCTGCTGCGCGCGCGGCTGGCCGAAACCACGCAGCGCATTCAATTGGCAACAGATTCTGCAGCGGTTGCTGCACCTGCTGCACCTGCTGCACCTGCTGGTGCGCCTGCTGGTGCGCCTGCCGCACCCGCAGTACTCACTGCGTCTGCCGCACCCGCCGCCGCCGCGCCCGATACTGCCGCCCAGGCGTTACAGCAAACCAGCGCGGCGCTCGACGCCGAGCGCGCCAAACTTGGTGAGGCCGCCAAAAAGCTGGAGGAAACCGTGCGCGCACGGCTCGCTGCCGAGGCGCGCGTGCGCGGCGAAACGCAGAAGCTGGCAGAAATTGAAAGCGAAATCGAACGCGCCAGCGGCAGCCAGAAGCTGCTGGCTGATGACCTCGCGCGCGAGCAGGCGCAGCGTGCCAGCATCGAGAGCCAGATCAACGCCGCGCGCGCCAGCCGGGCCGAACTGGATCAGCTTCTGGCCAGCGCCGCCGCCGAACAGAACAGCCTCAAAGCAGTGGTGCAGGAGGCGCAACAGCAGTCCGAGGCTGCGCTCGCCAGCGCCGCCGCTGCGCGCGCTCAAGCCCAGGTCGCGCAGATTGAAGCCCGGGCAGCGCAGGCCGAATCCCTGACGGCACAGACTGAAGCACAGGCAGCCGCCGCCCGCGCCAGCGATGAAGCGAAACAGGCCGCGCTGCGTTTGCAGCAATCTCAATCCGAATTCGAGGCGCGGCAGCGTGCCATCGAGTCCAACAAGCACCTCTTGACCGGCGCGCTTGCACAAGCAGCGGCACTCGACGCCGGCCTCGCGCGCGAACGCAGCGCGATGGCAGCCGCGCAATCCAGTCTGGAGGCCGTGCGCGGCGACCGGCAGGGTCAAGAGCGCGCGCTGGCCGACGCTGCCGCCGAACTGAACCAAATCAAAAGCACCGCCGATGCCACGCGCGCCGAGGCGGCACGCATGGCCAGCGAAGTCAGCGCCACGGCGGCACAGATCGCTGCCGCCAAAGACGCACTGCTCGAGAAGCAGGCTGAAGCGGGTGCGCTCAAAACGGCGCTCGCTGATGCGTTCGCCAAGGCCGGCGGCCTCGAAGCCGGCCTCCAGCGTACACGCGCCGCAGCGGCGGCTGCAGCCAGTGAGCAGGTGGTGGCCACAGCGCGCCATCTGACAGAGGCCGCCGCAGCAGCTGGCGCAGGGTCAGCGCAGACACCGCTGCCGTCACAGCACACCCCATCGAAGCCAGCGCCGTCACAGCAAGCGGAACTGCAGCAAGCCGAGGCGGCGCTTGCCGCCGAGCGCACCAAGGTGGCAGTGGCGGCCAAGCTGCTCGAAGAAAAAGTGCGCGCGCGTCTGGCAGCGGAGCAGCGCGTGAGCCGCGAGGCGCAAAAGCTCGAAGCCGCAGAGAGAGCGCTGGAGCAGGCGGTGGCGGCCCAGCAGCAGCTTGCGCACGATCTGGCGCTGGAACAAGCGCGGCGCGTCGAGCGCACGCGCGCGCTCGACGAAGCCCGCGCCAGCCGCGCCGCCCTCGACCTGCAGCTCGCCGGCAGCGCCGCCGGACAACAGCAGGCCAAACAGGAATTGCAGAGCGCGCGCAACCAGATCGAAGCCACACGGCAGGAAGCGGCGAGCGCGGCCGAGGCATTGCGCCAGGCCAGCGCGAACCTGCAAAGCACTCGCACCGAACTGGCTCAGCGGCAAGGCGCGCTGCAGAACCACACCCGTGACCTGGCCGATGTTTTGTCGCGCACCAGCGCGCTCGAAGCTGACCTCAAGCGTGAACGCGCCGCCCTTGAGGCGGCTGCACTCGAACGGAAGGCGCTTCAAGCGCGCAGTGCCGATATCGCCCCGGCCTCCGTATCTGCACCGGCCGTGGCAGCCGGCAGCGCACTGACCGGACCAGCTGGACTGGCCGTGGCACCTGCCGCACTCGCTGCCGCCGCCGCCCCGCCTCCCGTCAGCAACACTCCGCCCATCAGCGGCTTGGTGATGTCGTTCGGCACGCAGCCGTCTGCAGAGTTGGCGCAAACCGGGGCAGCGCTTGCCGCTGAGCGCGCCAAGGTGGCATCGGTGGCCAGGCAGCTCGAAGAAAAAGTGCGCGCGCGCCTCGCAGCAGAGCAGCGCGTCAGCAGCGAAGGCAAAAAGCTGGAGGCAGCCCAGAGCACGATTGAGAAAGCGGCCCAAGCCTTGCGGCTCGTCAGCACCGATCTGGAGCGCGAACAAGCGCGGCACGCAGCGCGTGAGAGCGAACTCGAAGCCGCGCGCGCCAGCCGCGCCGGACTCGACCAGCAGTTACAGCAAAGCCTGGCTGAGCAGAACCGCCTGAAACAGGAACTGCAGGCGGTGCGCAGCCAGACCGAAGCGGTGCGCCAGGAATCGGCGGGCGTCAACGCCGCACTTGCCCAGGCCCAGGCCGGGCTGCAGACGGCGCGCGCTGAACTGGCCAGCCGGCACAGCGCAGTGCAGACCCATACCCAGGATCTGGCGGAAGCCCTGTCGCAAGTGGGCGCGCTCGAAGCAGACTTAAAGCAAGAGCGCGCCGCCTTTGCTGCCGCCACAGAGCAATATCAGACGCTGCAGGCGCGCCGCCAGGAGCGCGAGGCCGAGGCCGCCGCCGCGCAGCAGGCGCTTGATGTACTCGACCGCTCACTGACGGCGCTGACAGAACAAACCGGCCGGCAGCAAGCTGCAGTGACGGCGGCCGAGAGCGCGCTGCGTGATCTTGAGCAGCGCATCACTCTGATCGACCACGCGCGCCGGCAGCGCGAAGCGCAGGTGGCCCAGACCGCAGAGCAAAACGCCAGCTTCGCGCGCGAGATGCGTGAAGCAATGATGGCGCGCGATACCGCGCAACAGCAGGCTGCGGCGCTGCGCCAGGAGCGCGCGACGCTGGCCGCCGCCGCCGCGCGCGAACAGACGGCGCTGGCCCAAGCCCAGGCTGACATCAACAGCGCGCGCGACGCCGCGCAACGCGCGTTAAGCGAAGGACAAGCGCAGCAGCAGCGCCTGCAGGCCGAGCAGCAGCGTCTGCAAGCTGATCTCGCCGCCGCACAAAGCGCTGCCGCGTCGGCCAGCCAAGCCTGGCAGGCCAGCCGCGACACTGCTGCCCGGCTGCAGCGCAACGTTGCGCTCGAGGGCGAAGCGCGCGAACAGCTTGACACGCTGCTGCGGATGTCACACGGCGAGCGGCGCGCCCTCGAAGACGAATTTGCCGCAGCCCGTCTGACCGAAGCGGCGCAGCGCGCGCAGTGGGCCGCTGCGCGCGCGGCAGCCTTGCAGGCACGGATGCAGCACGGTGCGCACGCAGTGGCGGATGCCCGCGCGATCGACGCGCAGCGTGCCGCTGCCAGGAACCTGCTCGCCGAAGCAGTTACACAGCGGCACACTGCCGAAGACCAGGCGCGTGACGAGCGGCTTGCGCTCGCGCGCATCCGCGCCGCCACTGGCGCGGATGCGGCAGCACAAGCTGTGCAGACTGCGCAGGCGGCCGCAGCCGCCAGCGCCGCCACTGCCCTTCTGGCCACGCTGCGCCAGCAAACCGCCGAAGAGGAAGAAGCGCAGCATTTCCTGCAACACGAACTCGAACAGACCCACCTGCATGCCGCCGCCACGCTCGACACGCTTAACCACGGGCAGGCCGCGCATGCGGCGGCTGGAAAAGAGCTTGCCGCAGCGCAGCCCGGCTGGGAGGCGTCCGAGCAAGCGCTGCAGCGCGCCCGCGCACAGCATGCGCAGGCCGAGGCAGAAGTGCAGCGCCTGGACGCAGACGCAGAAGCGCTGCGGCTGCGCCTGCAATCGGTGACGCACCATGTGGCGCAATTGCACAGCAAGGTCGAACCGGCGGAGGCGGAAGCCGAAGCCGCGCGGAAGGCACCCGGCAGCGCTCACGCCGCAGCGCAATCACCGTCAGCGGCAGACCGCGCCGCGCCCGTCAGTGCTGGTGTGTGGCGCTGGTTTGGCGTGCCCTTGGCGCTGGCCGGATTGGCAGCGGCGGTGTATCTGGTGCCGCGCCACCTGCCACAACGCGCTGCGCCGGTTCCGGCAGCGGCGGTGCATGCCCCGGTCTACGCGGCCGATCCGGACGCGCAACGTGACCTCAAGCTGAGCTACGAGATCAAGGTGCCGCCGGCAACACCGGCACCGTCGGCAACACCGGCACCATCGGCATCACCGGCACCATCGGCAACACCGGCACCATCGGCACCATCGGCACCATCGGAAAAACCCTAAAACTCTGGCACCCCTTTGTCGCCCCGGCAGAGCCCTGCAACCCCGGCAACTGCCAAAAACTCCCGCAGCATCTCCCCTGAGAGCCGCTCTGGCAGCGGGTCTGCGGCGTCAACCGGCCAAGAAGCGCTGTGGCAGCGCCTCTTGGGGCAACGTTCACTGCAGCCGCAGGTTCAAGCCGCCTGCGCCACCGCTGGTGGCCGCGCGACCGTCTCCGCACCCTGCATCTGCGCGAGCAGACCGTCCCGCTTGGCGCGCGCCGCGGCCAGATGGCGCTCCTTCACATGCCCGAAGCCGCGAATCTCCTCCGGGATCGAGGCAATCGCCACTGCCGTATCGAGAGTGTCTTTCGACAGCGCCGCCAACAGGCCGGTGATGGTGTCGCGGTACTCGCCAATCAGCGCGCGCTCGCTGCGGCGCTCCGCAGTGCGGCCGAATATATCGAACGCCGTGCCGCGCAGCCGTTTGAGCTTGGCGAGCAGGCCAAACGCGCCCATCATCCACGCACCGTACTGCTGCTTGATGAGTTCGCCCTGGTCATTGCGCTTGGAAAACAGCGGCGGCGCGAGATAAAACTTGAGTTGATAGTCTCCGTCAAACTGCGCGCGGATTTTTTCCATGAAGGCCGGATCGCTGTAAAGCCGCGCCACTTCGTACTCATCCTTATAGGCCATCAGCTTGTAGAAATAGCGCGCCACCGCTTCGGTCAGCCTGGTGCCGCCGATCTTGGCCGCTTCCGCCTGCCGTACCTGCTCGACGAACCGGCTGTACTGCGCGGCATAACCGGCATCCTGATACGCCGTAAGGAAGGCCACGCGCCTGGTCACCAGTTCTTCCAGATTGCGCGAGAACGCGCCGCCCGCAGACTTATCTGCCGCCGCGCGCGGCATCAGAGAAGCCAGTGACACCACCTGCGCGGGTGTGGCGATGCGTTCTACCGCCGCCGCATCGACTGCCGCATAACGCCCCCAGCCAAACGCCTTCTTGTTGAAATCAATCGACACGCCATTAAGTTCAATCGCCCGCAGCAAGGCCGCTTCCCCCACCGGCACCAGGCATTGCTGAAACGCGTACCCGAGCAAAAACATATTGGTCGCAATCGCATCGCCCATCAGCGCGGTGGCGAGGCGGTTGGCTGCCACCAAGGTCACTGCCTCCTGGCCGGCCGCATCAGCAAGCGCCTGTTCGAGCGCATCGGCCGGCAGTTTCCAGTTGGGGTCTTTGACAAAGGCTGAGGTTGGTGCCAGCGTGCTGTTGACCAGCACGCGGGTGCGCCCGGCACCGATGCGCGACAGCACATCTTTGCCGGCGGTGACCAGCAGGTCAGCACCCACCACCAAATCAGCCGCAGCAGTGCCGACGCGCGTCGCATGCAGGTCTTCGTTGCGCGCTGCGATCTGCACATGGCTCGTCACCTGCCCGCCTTTTTGCGCCAGGCCCGACATGTCGAGCACCTGTGCGCTGTTGCCTTCGAGGTGCGCGGCGACGGCGACGATCTGGCCGATGGTGATGACGCCGGTGCCGCCGATGCCGGTGACCAGAATGTTGAACGGCTGGGTGACTGCCGGAATCTGCGGCGCGGGCAAATCCGGCAGCGCGGTGGCGTCGGCACTGGCCTTGGCGCTGGCTGTGCCGCTCCCGGCAGTCGCTGCGCCCGCCTTGCCCGGTTTTTTCAGCGTGCCGCCTTCGACCGTAACAAAGCTCGGGCAAAAACCATTGACGCACGAATAGTCTTTATTGCACGAGGACTGGTTGATCTTGCGCTTGCGCCCGAATTCGGTCTCCAGTGGCTCAACCGAGACGCAATTGGATTTCACCGAACAATCACCGCAGCCTTCACACACGGCGTCGTTGATGAAGGCACGCTTGGCAGGGTCGGGGAAGGTGCCAATTTTGCGGCGGCGGCGTTTTTCCGACGCGCAGGTCTGGTCGTAGATCACTGCCGAGATGCCAGGCAGTTCGCGCAATTGCTTTTGCACCGCGTCGAGCTGGTCGCGGTGATGCACCGTGGTGCCGGGCGCCCACGGCAGCGATGCCGCGTACTTCTCCGGTTCGTCCGTCACCACCATGATCGGCGTGACACCCTCGGCGTGCAGTTGCTGCGAAATCAGCCAGGGGTTGAGCGGGCCGTCGTGGCGCTGGCCGCCAGTCATCGCCACCGCGTCGTTGAACAGCACCTTGTAGGTGGCGTTGACTTTGGAAGCGACAGCGGCGCGAATCGCCAGCAATCCGGAATGAAAATAGGTGCCGTCGCCGATGTTGATGAAGACGTGCTTTTCAGTGGTGAAGTGCGCCGCTCCGGCCCAGGTGACGCCTTCGGCCCCCATGTGGGTGAAGGTGGAAGTCTCGCGATCCATCCACTGCGCCATGTAGTGGCAGCC
>JANOYK010000402.1:0-5140 GCA_031428855.1 Burkholderiales bacterium
GGCCACCGTCTGGCAGCCAGCAGGCAATCTGATCGAGCACACGCATGCGCCCGTGCGGAAACGGGGCCGCCTCGGGGAATGGCAGGACCTGCGCGCGCGCCAACTCCTGCCCTGAGGGCTGATAACGCTTGGCGTCTTTCAGCCCGTCTTGCTTGGCCAGCGCGCTCTTGGGGAAGAAACCGAAATAGGTATCGCCTTGATAGACGAGCGTGGGGCCGGCATGCACTTCATAGTCGAAGAATTGAATAATCATGCCGGCCGAGCTCGACGCGCGGGTCAGCTTGACCCGAATCGTCAGCGTACCCACGTCGGCAAACACCGGCACAATCTGGGTCGCGCCGCCACCCAGATTACGGAACGACACATCGACCTCGCTGGTCAAGGCCGAGCCCATGTAGGCGGCGAGCCAGCCGCATGGCTGCAACGCAATTTCGAGCAGCACCGCGAACGGCATGTCGCCCTGGCGGTTGTCGCTGAAATACCAGGCGTCCGGCGGCACGTCGTATTGCGCCTCCACGCTGCCGCCCGGCACGATCTTCCACGGCTCAGCCTCAATCGCGGTGATGCGGTCGATGAACTGAAACGGCGGGCCGGGCAGGCGCGCGATCACGCGACCTTGATCGAATATTTTGTAAGGCGCACCGAACGCTTCGGACGGTTTGCCGGTGGCGAAAGCGAGAATGCGGTCGTAGTCAAACAGTGCGGGCTTTTTGCCCGATGGGGTGGCCGGTATGTACGATGCGGTGCCAGCGGCTGCCACGCTGCCCGCCCCCGCCCTCGCCCACAGCGCCTGCATCATCGCGCGCGTCACACCGGCAAAGCGCAAGCTCAAGTCGGCAATCGCCACAATCGGTTTGCCGTCGGCGTACATCAGCGCATCGGCAATCACATAAGGTTCCGGCCCATAGCCGATCTCCTTGACCGACACTTCGTAGGTCACCATCTTGGTTGTATCAAGCACCTGCCCACGGCATTTGAGCGTGCTGGTCACACCCGGCACAGGTTCGAGCGCCACTTGGCCTTGTTCTGCCACCCAGCCCTGGCGCAGCAGCAGCACCCGCAGCGTGTGCAGGCAGCACTCAAACATCAGCGTGCCGGGCATCACCCGGTCATCCACAAAATGGCAGGTCAGAAACCAGTCATCCGCATGAATGTCGGCCTCGCCGCGCACCAGCCCCAGCCCAAAGCGCCCGCCAGCCGGATCAAGATGCGCGATGCGATGCACCAGCCGCATGCGGCCGTCCGGCAGCGTGACCGGATGGCGCAACGGCAACTGCGCGAACGCGTCACCGAAGCACGCAGCCAAGTCGCCTGCGCGCAAGGCGTCGAGTTGTGCCGCTGAATAACTTTCAACACCCACCGGCGTGAGCGCCTCCCAATCAGGGGTGCGCTTGCCCACCATGGGCTTCAAGTCAAGTGCGGTATGCACAATGCCGCGCCCCGCTGCCAGTGCCGCTTGTGTGAAAAATCCGGCGCAGCCATCGGTCATGGTCAGCAGCGGCGCGCCGTTGACGCTCGATTCAAAATCAAACTTGAACAGCCAGGTATCGCCTTGACGGAAAAAATGGTTGATGCGAATGTCGTAGCGGATCACCGCGCCCGCGCCCGGCAGGCCGCGATGAAAACACACCTTGGCGTCGAGCAGGCGGTACATGGCCCGGCCCTGCGTCTCAAAATCAATGCCGAGAAACCCGGAGAGAAACAAGTCGGCCTGACCGGCTTCGACCGCGATGCAGGTGGGAATCCGGCCGCAATCGAGATACCACGCACCGGCGTGAATGTCGTGCTCGGTGACAACGCGTCCGTGTGTCATCGACAGCGGCTCACCCTCGATCTGGGTGATGCGGTCAACCAGCATCAACGGCTCATCGGGCAGACGCACACGGGTGGGGAAGGCGTCGGCTGCGGCGAACTGGGGCCCGAGCACACGGCCGACAAGACCACGGCCGAATTCAAGACAAGCGGCGCGGTCGAGCGCGCGCGGAATGCCGTCTGAAGACGCCTCAGGAACAAAGGCTGGCATGGGGGCGCGCGCAACGCCGGACAGATCGGCTGGCACATCGCCGCCCCACCCGGCCAACCCGGACGGTTCAGTGACAGCAACACCCGCTCGCGCAGCGCTCTCAAGCAAACCGACCTGCGCCGCCACCGCCTGCGCCAGAGAGTCGGCCAAGCCTTGCGAGAAGCGCAAGTAGGCTTGATGCGCGGCCACCGTCGCTTGCTCGGCCGAGGCGGCAGCGTGCAACATCACGTCGTCAAATTGTGCCGTTGCGGTAAGTGCCAGTGCGGGTTCCGGCCTTGCGGCCTGCGCCGCAACCTGCTCTGAAACCCGCTCTGGCAGCGCGTCCTGGCGCTGCATCTCTGAAACCGGCTCCAGCAGCGCCTCTCCGGGCCGTTTTCTCTGGGCTTGTACATGCGGAGGGAACGGCACACCGGAAATCGACACTGTGACGCGCTTGGCCGAAGTTTGCTTGGCCGCAGACTGCGCGGCCAGCAGTTGCAACGGCAGTGGCGCAGTGGCCGCATCACCGCCGTACATCATGTCCAACTGCACCGGCACACCTTCTACATACAACTGCGCGAGCGTGCGCAAAAAATGCGTCACCGCAGGCTGACCCGCTACCGCAAGCGATTTGGCGAAGTGCGGGCGGTCTTTCAAAATGCTGCCGATCATGCGGCTGCACGAATTGCCCGGCCCGATCTCGATAAAGGTTTGCACCCCGGCCGCGTAGGCAGCGCGAATCACGCGCGGAAAATCCACCGTGGCCAGCGCCTGCGCTTCAATCGCATCGGCAGCGGTGTCGTCATCGGGCGTGTAGGCGCGGCCCCAGGCGGCGCTGTAAAACTCGACATCCGGCGGCGCGGTGGTGGCTGCGTGGTGCAGCGCGCGATAGGCGCTGCGCACCGGATGCGCCAATTCGCAATGCACCGTGCTCACGCCCTGCAATGCAAACCAGTGGCAACCCAATGCCGCGATTACTTCATCGACCTCGCTGCGGTCGCCGCCGAGCACGGATTCATCCGCGCTGTTGATGATGAGCACATACACGCGCCGGCGTGCGCCAATCGCAGTACGCACCGCATCAACGCCGCAATCGACCATGCCGGTGACCCACTCGACCGCTTGCTGCGGCGGCAGGTGCCAGCGGCGGCGCAATACATCCGGCAGGCCGGCCAGATCATGCGCAAACAAAGGCGAGGCGCTCAGACGCTCCAGCATCACATCACGCTCGCGCCAGGCACGCAGCGCGAACAGCGCCGTCGATTCACCCAGGCTGTAGCCAATGGCGGCAGCGGGGGTGATGCCGAAGCACACCGCGAGATCAGCCACCATCGTGCCGAACGAGACCTGGCCGCAAATCAGCGCGCGATGGTCAGCCAGGGTCGCAGAAGTTAACCGCCCGTTCCAGAATCGCTCTGCGCAAAGCTGGCTGGCGAGGCGCTGGTTTTCGCCATCCTGCACGCGCAACACGGCGGGCCACTGGCGCGCAAGCTCCAGGCCCATGCCTTCAAACTGATTGCCGGTACCGGGGAAAACGAAAGCGATGCGGCCCGGGTGTGACCCGGCCTGACGCTGCGCAAACACCCGCTCACGGTCTTCGATGCCGTGGGCAGAAATCGGCAATACGGTTGACGCGCCGCCGCCGCGTGCCTGCTCGATCAGGCGCAGCAGTTGGCGCGCATCGCGTGCCAGCAACGCGAGCCGGTGAGTACCGAATGAAGCATCAGACGGCGCGCCGGGATGCACCTGCCACCATAGCCGCGCGATCTGATCCAGCGGCAATCCCTCTGAACTGTGTACAAGTTGTTCAAGGTCACGCAATGCTGAAGTCAGTCCGGGCGCATCCGCGTCCGTCAATAAAAACAAGGCCTCACGGCTGAAACTGGCTCCAGGAGCGGCTCTTGGGCTGGTTGTAGATCCGGTTCTCACTGCATTCGAGACGCCTGCATCGAGCACCACATGGATGCAGCCACCCTCGGCGCTCATCGCGCTCACGCCCGCACGGCGCGGGCCGTCGATGCGGTTGCGCACCCAGTGGCGCGCGTTGCGCGGCAGCTTGAGCGTGGCGGCGGCGTTTGCCAGCGATGCCGCCCCGATGCCAGCTGCTGCGGCCAGGTCAGTTGCCGCCTCAGTTGCCAACTCAGTTGCCAACTCAATTGCCAACTCAGTTTTGAGCGCAGTTGCAGGCGCAATTGCCAACTCCCGGCGCGGCGTGCGCAGATGGCGCAAGCCGGGAATCACTTCGTGATACAGACACAAGCCTGCCTTGACCAATGACACCAGCCCGCAAGCCGCACCGGTATGGCCGACATCGGCCTTGGCGCTGCCCAGGTGACACGCCAGCGCGCGCTGCGGATCATTGAAAAACGCCGACAGTGCGCGCGCTTCGAGTGCGTCTTCGCCCGGATCGCCGCTGCCGTGCGTCTCCACCAGTTGCACAGTGGCGGGCGCAACCCGCGCCTCGGCATACGCCTGCGTCAAGGCTTGCGCATAAGCATCGTCACCATTGGCGGCACCCACGCCGCGAATCACGGCATACACCCGGTCGCCATCGCGCTCGGCATCGGCCAGGCGCTTGAGCACCACGCAGGCCGCGCCCTCGCCCGGCACCGCGCCATCGGCAGCGGCATCAAACGGCCGGGCGCAGCCTTCACGCGAATAAGCGCGCACGGCGTCGGTGGCGAGCAGGCTGCGCAAGTCGCCATTGAGATCCACCGCACCCGCAAGCGCGGTGTCAAGCTCGCCGCGCTGCAACGCACGCACCGCGACATCGAGCGCGCGTAAGCCCGACGTGTCTTCACTGCAAATCGTGTGGCTCGGCCCGCCGATGTGAAACTCGCGCGCCACCCGGCTCGCGACAATGCCGCCGAGTGCGCCCAGGGTGCGGTCCGCCGTCAGCGGCAGGCCTGCATCGGCACACACTTGCTCAGCCCACTGCTGCGCCTCGGCGCTGTCCGGCGCGAGACCGGCTTCGCGCGCCCACACCGCGGCGCGCTGCTTCACGCTCCAGCGGAAATGAAAATCGGTGGTGCGCAAATCCAGTCCCAGACCGATGAACACGCCGCTGCGCGCAGAGTTGAGGCTGGGGCTGCCGGCATCGTCGAGCGCCGCCTTGGCGACATCGAGCATCAGCAATTG
>JANOYK010000403.1:0-6141 GCA_031428855.1 Burkholderiales bacterium
ATGCCCGGCATCATCGACAACCACACCCACTACGACGCGCAGATCACGTGGGATAGCGGCGTCGCGCCCTCGCCCGCGCTCGGCGTCACCACCGCCATCATCGGCAATTGCGGCTTCACCATTGCGCCGTGCCGCCCGCAAGACCGCGAGAGCATCATGCGCAACCTGACCCAGGTCGAGGGCATGTCACTCGATGTGCTGCGCCAGGGCATCCGCTGGGAGTTCGAGACGATTCCCGAATACATGGACTTGATTGAACGTCAGGGCAGCGCCGCCAACATCGCCGCCTTCGCCGGGCATTCGTCGATTCGCACCTATGTGATGGGCACCGATGCACCGAAGCGCGCCGCCACCGCAGCCGAGGTAGATGAAATGAAACGCCTGTTGCATGAGGCGATGCAAGCAGGCGCAATCGGTTTTGCTACCAGCACCTCGCCTGCGCACAACGGCGAGGCCGGTGTTCCGATGCCATCGCGTCTGGCGGATGACGATGAACTGCGCACGCTGGTGGGTTCTCTCAAGGATTCGGGCAAAGGTGTGTTCATGCTCACCAAAGGCGGTCACACCAAAATCGATTTTCTCGAAGAACTGTGCGCCGCCTCGGGCCGGCCAGTCGTCATCGCCGCGCTGCTGCACAACAAGACCAACCCGGAGGCGGTGTTCAAAGACCTCGACGCCATCGCCGCTGCCAATGGACGCGGCCATGCGTTGAGCGGTGCCGTGTCGTGCTGCCCCTTGACGATGGACTTCACCCTGCACTCGCCCTACCCGGTCGAAGGCATGACCTCGTGGAAACCCGCTCTGGGCTTAGGCCCGGCAGCATTCAAGCAGGTGATTTCAACCAAACAATTTCGCGACGCGATGCGCGCCGAGATCGCTGCGCCCGCCACCTTCCGCATCTTCAACGGCGAATGGGATCAGGTGCAGGTGGTTGAAGTGGCCAACCCCGCGCATGCCCGCTATGAGCAGCGCACCATCGCCGACCTCGCACGCGAGGCCAAGCAAGACCCGCTCGATTTCATGTTTGACCTCGCGCTGAGCGAAAACCTCGACACGGTATTTACCGCCACCCTGCTCAACTCGGATGAAGACGCGGTGGGCCGCATGCTCAACCACCCCAACAGCCTCATCAGTTTGTCCGACGCCGGCGCCCACCTCACCTTCTTCAACGACGCCGCCTTCGGCCTGCATCTGATGGGCCACTGGGCGCGCACGCTCGGCAAGATGACGATGGCAGAAGCGGTGCGCCGCCTCACCAGCCAATCGGCGAACGTGTATGGCATCAAGGAGCGCGGCTGGTTAAAGCCCGGTTACGCGGCTGATCTGCTGCTGTTCGACCCGCTCACCGTCGGGCGCGGCCCCAAACGCCGCGTCAATGACCTGCCCGGTGGTGCCGGTCGTTTGCACACCGATGCGGTGGGCGTGCATGGTGTGTGGGTCAATGGGGTGCAGGTGGCGAACCAGCAAGGTGCTATCGGTGCCGTAAAACCCGGGCGGTTGTTGCGCGAGTTCGCCAGTTAACTACCTGGAAAGCGTTGGTGGGAGCGGATCTTCCGGTTCATGCCACCGACAACCGCTCGCACCAACGGTTTCCAGCCCGCCCGTCTTTTCCGGTGTCTGCGCAACACTTGAAAAGCATCAGGTTCCCACCCGCAGCGGCGCCGTCATTTTGCGTAATGCCGCAATCACGCTCAGTGCAGTGATCTTGCCGGTGCGCGGATTGTCCGACGGGATGTTGCGTATTTCCATGCTGAACGAGGCCGAGTCGGCCTCGACCTCGATGCGATGGGTATTGCGGTCGATATGCGGGTCGGCCCAGATGTCGAGCGTGGTGCGGTCCGGCCCAATGCCGGCCAGCGACAAGGCCACCGCCACATTCAAGTTGGCGGGAAAGCCAATCGCCGCGTCACGCGGCGAGCCGGAAAAAATCCGCAGTGGCTCTTTGATGTCGTCAATCGAAATATTGTTTTCCACCAGATAAGGCGCGCCCACCAAGCCGCGCACCGGTTTGCGCGTAATCATTTTGACTGAGTGGATCGTGCCTTCCGCAGCGGCGGTGACGGCATCGAGGCCAATCAACGCGCCAGTGGGCGCGATGATCTGGCCACCGTGCGCGCGCGCGAGATCGATCAGCGCCATATTGCGCAACAACGCGCCGATGCTGAGCACGATCAGGGTTTTACCGGCGCGCAGCACCGGCTCTGCAATGGCCGGCAGCAACGCGGCAGGCGCGCATTCGACCACCACATCGCAGTGCGGTTCCAACCCGGCGATATCTGTAAAAACACAGGGTGATTGCAGCGTGATGCGCGCCGCCGCGCTCTGCGGGTCGCGCACGGCGATGGCACTCAGACGCAGCCCGGGAATGCCGGTGTCGAGCTTGTGCGCAACGCTTTTGCCGATCGCACCCAAACCGGCAATGCCGACGCGCACTATTTTTTGATTGACTGACATACCTGCCCTTGGTTGAACATTGTTTCAACCTTTGTTGAAGGTTGATTGAGCCTTGGTTCAGCCTTGGTTGAGCCTTGGTTCAGCCTTTGTTGCGCCTTGGTTGAATCATTGAATTTTCAGCGCGCCGTCATTCAGCCTTGAGGCCGGCTTGCTTCACCACCGCCCGCCAGCGCTCGCGCTCCTGGGCATTGAACCGGACAAACTCCTGCGCGCTCATCGGCATCGGATCAATGCCGCGCTCGCGCATCGACTTTGCCAAGGCCGGGTCTTGCATCACAGTGAGCAAAGCTGCGCTTAATTTTGTCATGGCAGACGCGGGCATCCGGGCCGGGGCGTACAGACCGAACCAGGTCGAGACCAGAAAATCGGTAACACCGGCCTCTTCAAACGTTGGCACCTCCGGCAGTGAAGCCAAGCGTTCTGCTTTCGACACGGCCAATCCGGAAAGTTTTTTCGCCAGCAGATTCGGCAGCGCGGTAGGCACCGGTTCGAGCAGGAAATCAATTTGCGCGCCGAGCAAATCGGTCATCGCGGGCGCGCCGCCTTTGTATGGCACATGGGTCAAATTCAGTCCAAGACGGATTTTGAGCAGTTCCATCTGCACGTGCTGCGACGCGCCGTAACCGGCCGAGCCGAACGTGAGAGTGCCCGGTGCAGCGCGTGCGGCGGCGATCAGGTCCGGCAAACGTTTGAATTTGTCGCTTTTGGCCGTCAGCAAAATACTCGGCACCGATGCCATTGCGCCCACCGCGATGAAATCCTGCTCTGGCGTGTAACCCGGATTGGCGTACATCGCCGGTGCCACCGCTATCGTGCTGGCCGCGCCGAGCAATAGCGTGTAACCGTCAGCGTCGGCTCTTGCTGCCGCCGCTGCGCCGATGGTGCCGCCGGCGCCGGCCCGGTTCTCGATCACGAATGCGGTTTGCAACACCTCGCCGAGTTTTTGCAGAATCGGCCGCGCCACCACATCATTGATGCCGCCGGGAGGAAACGGCACAATCACGCGCACCGGTTTGGCGGGGTAGGCGTCCTGTGCAACGGCGCTGAGCGGTGGCAGTAACGCCAACATGACCAGTGTCAGCGTGAGCACTCGCGGGTGAATCGATTGACGCATGTTGTTTCCTTTCGATGGCAGGCTGATGGCAAGCTTCCGCAACGGTTCATGTTAACGGCATGGCCTTGTATCCGTTGGTGGAAGCCGGTTTCATAGCTTTGACTGTACAACGCGCTTAGCGGCGGCGCTTCTCTAGAGCGGGCCAATTGGCTGCGCTACAATCCGCCGGTCTGTGGCTGTTGATGTGGCAAGCCCCGCTCTTAACCCGGTTTCATTTCTCTTTCAGGAGGCAATATGCACTCGATTTCATCCGCTTTGTGGCGTCTGTCCATCCTTTCGGCCGCCGTTGTGTTCGCCCTCACGGGTTGCGGCAAGGAAGAAACCAAGCCGGCCCCGGCCCCCAAAGCAGCAGAGCCGGCCAAACCGGCCGAGCCGCCTGCCGTCACCGTGAAGATCGGCAGCGCTGCGCCGCTCACCGGCGGCATCGCCCATCTGGGCAAAGACAATGAAAACGGTGTGCGCCTGGCGATTGACGAGGCCAATGCCAAGAACATCAGCATCGACGGCAAGAAAATCAAATGGGAAATGATGGGCGAGGACGACGAAGCCAATGCCACCAAAGGCCCGATCGTCGCGCAAAAAATGGTCGATGCCAAAGTCGCTGGAGTGGTCGGCCATCTCAATTCGGGCGTGACGATTCCGGCCTCAGACGTGTACAACAAAGCCGGTGTGCCGATGATTTCAGGCTCGGCCACCAACCCCAAGCTGACCGAACAGGGCTTCAAGGTCACGTTCCGCACGGTCGGCCGTGACGATCAGCAAGGCCCGGCGATTGCGAGCTATCTCGCAGCTGAAATCAAACCGAAAACCGTGGCGGTGATTGACGACGCCACCGCCTACGGCGAGGGACTCGCCAATGAAGTCGAGAAGACCCTGGCCGCCGCCGGCGTCAAAGTGCTGCCACGTGAAAAAGGCACCGACAAAACCACCGACTGGAAAGCGCAGCTGACCAAGATCAAGGGCAAAAATCCCGACGCGATCTTTTTTGGCGGCATGGATGCCACCGGCGGCGCGCTGATGAAGCAGGGCCGCGAACTGGGCATCAAGGCCGTGTTCGCGTTTGGCGATGGCGCCTGCACCGACAAGATGAAAGAGCTGGCCGGTGACGCTGCCGAAGGCCTGCTCTGCTCGCAGGCCGGCTTGCCGGTGCAAGCGGCGAGCAAATCGTTCGTTGAGAACTACAAGAAAAAATTCAACATCGCCCCGATCCTCTATTCGCCCTTCACCTACGACGCCGCCAACATGCTGATTGCAGCGATGCAAAAAGCCAACTCGACCGACCCGGCCAAATATCTTGCGGCGTTGGCATCGCTGAGCCACGATGGCGCATCGGGCAAGATCGAGTTTGATGCCAAGGGCGACCGCAAAGACGCCGAGATGACCATCTTCACCATGAAGGCCGGCAAGATCGAGCCAGTCGCCATCATCAAGGGCGGCAAGTCGGCCAAGTTTGAGGACTTCGTCAAGGCTGCCGCCGCTGCTGCCCCTGCTGCCCCTGCACCTGCACCCGCCGCTGCTGCTGCTGCTGCACCGGCTGCCGCCGCGCCAGCCCCTGCTGCGGCCGATGCCAAAAAAGACGAA
Source organism: Burkholderiales bacterium (assembly GCA_031428855.1). Taxonomy (GTDB): domain Bacteria; phylum Pseudomonadota; class Gammaproteobacteria; order Burkholderiales; family JAEUOS01; genus CANJDH01. The sequence goes on from JANOYK010000403.1 coordinate 5,150, forward strand.
CCCAAAAAAGAAGAGGCCAAGAAGTAATCGCCGCGTTGATCCAGCATTGAAAACGGCACCCATGACATTCGCTCTGGGTGCCGTTTTCTTTTGGACCACGCCGCCGCTGACCGGTCCGCTCGTGCGCTCTCTGACCGGCGTTGCGTAGACGCCATGGACATTTTCATCCAGCAGGTCATCAACGGTCTCACGCTCGGCTGCGTCTACGCCATCGTCGCGCTCGGCTACACGATGGTCTACGGCATCATCCAGCTCATCAATTTTGCCCACGGCGAGGTGGTGATGATCGGTGCGTTGACCGCATTCAGCGTCATCAGCGCGCTCTCCAAGAGCGGCTTGCCGCCGGTGGTGATCGTACTGATCGGCGTCGCCTGCGCCATACCGGTGTGCGTGCTGCTCGGGCTGATGCTGGACCGCTTCGCCTACAAACCGTTGCGCAACGCGCCGCGCCTGGCACCGCTCATCACGGCGATTGGCATGTCGATCATCCTGCAACATCTGGCGATGCTGGTGTGGAGCCGCAACCCGCTGGCGTTTCCGCAGATCATGCCGACCATCAACTTTGACATTGGCGGCGCGACGATTACGGCGGTGCAGATCGGCATCATCGTGCTGTCGTTCGCGATGATGGCAGCGCTGTCGCTGATGGTCTACCGCACCAAGCTCGGCACCGCCATGCGCGCCACCTCGCAACGCGCCGATGTGGCCGGGCTGATGGGGGTTGACGCCAATCACGTCATCGCCCTTACCTTCGCCATCGGCGCGGCGCTGGCCGCTGTGGCGGGTGTGATGATCGGCAGTTACTACGGCATCGCCCATTACTCGATGGGCTCCCTGCTTGGCCTCAAGGCGTTTTGTGCGGCAGTGCTGGGCGGCATCGGCAGCCTGCCCGGTGCCATGCTCGGCGGCATCGTGCTCGGTCTGGTCGAAGCGCTCGGTGCCGGTTACATCGGCGACTTCACCAACAACTGGTTCGGCAGCAATTATCAGGA
>JANOYK010000404.1:0-2006 GCA_031428855.1 Burkholderiales bacterium
ATGGAAGGCCTCGCCCTCACCGGGGCCTCGACCAATGTCGAACAAGGCTTGCTCTCGACCATCGTGTTGGAGATGGGCGGCTCGTCCGACTTGTGTGCCGATCTAAAACCGGGCGAACCGGTGGTGCTGATGGGGCCAACCGGCGCACCGACCCACATCGCTGCGAATCAGACGGTGGTATTGGTGGGCGGCGGCCTCGGCAACGCCGTGCTGTTTTCTATCGGCGCGGCATTCAAGGCGGCCGGTTCCAAGGTGCTCTACTTTGCCGGTTACAAGAAGATGATCGACCGCTACAAGGTCGAAGAAATCGAAGCGGCGTCCGATGTCATCGTCTGGTGTTCCGATGAAGGCCCCGGGTTTGAGCCGGCCCGTCCGCAAGATAAAAAATTCGTCGGCAACATCGTGCAGGCGATGCGCTCGTATGCCGATGGCCGCATGGGCAAGACGCCGATCCGGATGGAAGACGCTGACCGTCTGGTCGTGATCGGCTCAGACCGCATGATGGCGGCAGTGGCAAAGGCACGCCATGATGTATTGCAGCCGCATCTCAAGACACCGCATCTGGCGGTCGGCTCGATCAACTCGCCGATGCAGTGCATGATGAAAGAAATTTGCGCGCAGTGCTTGCAGCCGCACAAAATGCCCGATGGCTCAACCAAGTATGTGTTCTCCTGTTTCAACCAAGATCAGGATTTGGACCGGGTGGACTGGCCGGGGCTGAATGACCGCCTGCGCCAGAACACGGTGCAGGAAAAACTTACGGCGAAATGGATTGCGAAGTGCCGCCAGGCGGCGTAATCACTGCCGTGCGTCCCGGACAAATAAAGGTGGCCGGCGGGCCGCCTTTTTTGTTGCCCATTTTGTTGCCGTCGTGGCTGCCGTCTTTGTCCCGCCCAGACGCACAACGCCTGTGCTAGTCTTTCACACCCTGCCCCAAGGAGATGCGCCATGGCCCTGATGGATTTCATCAAAAAGCAATTCGTCGACGTCATCCACTGGACCGAAGAGGCCGACGGTGTGTTGTCGTACCGCTACCCGATGCAGGACATGGAGATTCAGACCGGTGCCCAGCTCACCGTGCGCGAATCGCAGATGGCCGGGTTTGTGAATGAAGGCGTGATGGCCGATGTGTTCGGCCCGGGCCGCCACAAATTGACCACGCAGGTGCTGCCGCTGCTCACCAACCTGATGCACTGGGACAAGCTGTTCGACGCGCCGTTCAAGAGCGATGTGTATTTCTTCTCGACGCGCCTGCAGATGGACCGCAAGTGGGGCACGCCCAATCCGATCACGATTCGCGACAAGGATTTCGGCGCGGTGCGCCTGCGCGCCTTCGGCATTTACTCCTACCGCATCGCCGACCCCAAGCTGTTCCACAAGGAAGTCGCGGGTACACGCGAGACCTACACCGTCGCCGACCTCGACGGCCAGTTGCGCAACAGCATGATCGCCGCCATGACCAACGCCTTCGGCGGCTCCGGTGTGGCCTTCCTCGACATGGCCGGCAACCAGACCGCGTTTGCCGAGGCAGTGAAAAAAGCCGCCGACCCGATGTTCGCCAAGATCGGCCTGACGCTCGACGCACTGGTGGTCGAAAACATTTCACTGCCCGAAGAAATTCAAAAGATGCTCGACACCCGCATTGGCATGAACATGATCGGCGACATGAACAAGTACACCCAGTTTCAAACGGCGAATGCGATTCCGATTGCAGCGGCGAATGAAGGCGGCGGTATTGCCGCGATGGGCGCACAGCTTGCCGCTGGCGTGGGCATCGGCAATCAAATGGCCGGCGCGATGCTGGGCGGCATGATGGGGAATCAACAAGGCGCAGGCCCGGGAGCCGCTCCAGCAGCGGGTCTGCAAGGATCATCTCCTGGAGGCCTTGGTGGGGGCGGCTCTCCGGCCGGTGGCACGGGCGGCATTGGTGGCGGTGGCGGTGCCAACATCGACGACATCAGCGCCACCCTCGAAAAACTGCACGGTCTGGTCGGCAAAGGCATCCT
>JANOYK010000405.1:0-1982 GCA_031428855.1 Burkholderiales bacterium
CTTCGCGCTGGTCGACCACGACATTGCCGGTGGTTGCGGGAATCAGGCCGGCCACCAGTTTCAGGATGGTCGACTTGCCGCAGCCGGACGGGCCGACCACGGCGACAAAATCGCCCTCGCCGATCTTCATGTCGGTGGAGGCCAGCGCGAGCACATCGCCGCCCGGATAGCGCAACGAGACATGGTCGAGTTCAATGAAGGCGGGCATTGGTTTCCTTGTGGTTTCCTCTGCAAAACGCTGAATAAGTTCCTGGATCGCGGACTATCGAACGATAGTGACAAATCGAATCAAGAAGTCGCAAGAGTGGCTTTCGTGCCATACGGACTTATTCAGTGCTTCCTTGGGTGCGGGCGATGATGGCAAACGGGCCGCCGCCGGGCGGGCCCTGGTGCTCGGCGCCGCCCGAGACATAGATCGCGGTCTGTCCCATCACCGAAGCAAGCACTGCGCCAACCGCGGCACGGGCATGCCGGGTGGAGTTGATGTCGGAGTCGTTGAGCATGGTGTGGCGTGCGCCGCGCACCCGGCCATCGGGTGCGGCTTCGGCCTTGGCGAAAATGTTGACCACGCGTTGGGCGATTGTCTGGGCATCGGCGTCCGGGTCCAGCCCGAGGCGCCGCAGGCAGGCGCGGGCGGCAGCCGCATCAATCGCATCGCGCATCACGCCGTGGTCGATCACGTACGGGCTGGCGGCGGAGGCGCTCATGCCCATGACGATCACGACATTGTTTTCCAGTTCGATGCCGGCCGAGGTGGAGGCCAGTGCGGAATAGAGCGACCAGTCGCGCCCGATCGCGGCATCGCTGAGCGTCGCGGCATCGATTTCGCCCAGAGCAACGGCGACTCCGAGGGCCGAGGCAGCACGTGAGGCGCCCATCGATTCATAGGTGTCGTGGGTCACCGGCTCACCGCCGCGTGCGGTGGCGGCGGCAATCTTGGCTGCTGTGAGCAGAGGACATTTGATCTGCACAAAGTGCACATCGTTGCGGTCGGTGATGCCGGCATCGTGCATGGCAGCCGTCACGGCGGCAGCGGTTTCCGTCACTTGCGCCATGCGTCCCATTTCTTCCGGCAGGAAATCGCGCGTGAAGGCAATGCCGACGGCGAGGCGCGGCGCAGCGGATGCCGGTGCGTCGCTGTGACGGCGTGTGAACACGGTGAAATGGGGTGAGAGCACGCCCTCAGTGCCGCCCGACATGACGAAGGCGACACGCTGGTGTACCACCTGCGCCGATACACCGAGGTGTGGCGCCAGCAGGGCACACCAGGCCTGCGTGGCGAAATCGCGCGTGAAATCGTTGACACAGCCGTTACCCTCGGTCTTGCCCATCACGGCCACGATCTCGCCGGGGCGCAACGCGCCCGATTCAATCAACTGCGCGGCGGCGGCAAGGTCGGCGGGGCCGCTGCACAGGATCTTGTGGATGCCGACGGTCTGGGTCATGGCGCTACTCCGAGCAGTTTCCGCACGGCCTGAAGCTGGATCTGGCACGCCACGGCCAATTCGTTCTCATCAAGCGATTCATTGGCGGCATGGCCCTCGCGGTCGTCACCTGGGCCGAAGATGACGATTTGCGCGCCGCTGTCGGAGAGAAAACGCGCGTCGCTGGCGCCGACCGGCACGCGGAATTCGGCGGCCTTGCCGGTGCTGCGCTGTACTGCATCCCCAAACGCGCGCACCAAGGGTTGGTCGGGCGACATGCGAAAGCCATTGGTGCCGGTGATGCGCTCCAGTTGCCAAGTGCCAGACGGTTCGCCCGATGTTTCGAGCACCTGATTGAGTTCCTGCAATCCGGCGTCAATGTTTTCAAGGCCGGGAAGCAGGCGGCGGTCGAGCGTCACGACGCACTGGTCGGGCACCACATTGGTGTTGGCGCCGCCCAGAATGGTGCCGATGTTGAGCGTCGAGTGGTGCGCGCCGAGGCTGCGCTTCGCAAGTTCAATGGCGATGAACCGCTGCAGGTGGCCCAGTAGACGTGCC
>JANOYK010000406.1:0-1661 GCA_031428855.1 Burkholderiales bacterium
CCGGATGATGATTCGCTCTCCAAGGACGAGCTGGTCGGTGACCGCGTGCGTGAAGCGCGGGACTTGCTCGCGCGGGTGAAGCTGCGCTGGCAGGCGGTGCTGGCTGCGCTCGACGACACAGTGGCAGCGAAGGCAGCCGGCCTGTTCGCGCTGGGCATGCGCACGGAAAATGCCGCTGGTGCCGCTGGTGCCGCTGTTGCTGGTGCCGCTGGTGCCGCTGGTGCCGCTGGTGCTGCAGAGGCCGCCGCCATGCCGCCCGAAAAAACCATTTTTGCGATGGTGCAAAACCACACCATCCGCATTTCGTGGAAAACCGAGTTGCGCGCGCCGCTGCTGGAAATCTTCGGCGGCGCCGCCTACCTGCCGATCTTCAAGGCGCTTGAAGGCATCCACAAGGAAGTGCTGTCGGCGCGCGCCTGGGCCGCCCTGCACATGCATGCCGGCGACGGCAACGTCCACACCAACATCCCCGTCAACTCGGACAACTACGAAATGCTGCAGGAGGCCAACGCGGCGGTGGCGCGCATCATGGCGCTGGCGCGTCGCTTAGGCGGCGTGATCTCGGGCGAGCACGGCATCGGCATCACCAAGCTCGAATATTTGCAGCAAGACGAGATCAACGCATTTCGCGATTACAAGCAACGGGTGGATCCCGACGGCCGCTTCAACAAGGGCAAGCTCTTGGCCGGCGGCGACCTGCGCCGCGCCTATACGCCCTCGTTCAACCTGCTCGGCACCGAGTCATTGATTCTGGAGCAAAGCGAGATCGGTCAGATTGCCGACTCGATCAAAGACTGCCTGCGCTGCGGCAAATGCAAACCGGTGTGCGCCACCCACGTGCCGCGCGCCAACCTGCTCTACAGCCCGCGCGACAAGATTCTCGCCACGTCGCTCCTGATCGAAGCCTTCCTCTACGAAGAGCAAACCCGGCGCGGCATTTCGGTCAAGCACTTTGAAGAGTTCAGCGACGTGGCCGACCACTGCACGGTATGCCACAAGTGTGTGACGCCGTGTCCGGTCGATATCGACTTCGGCGATGTCTCAATCACCATGCGCAACCTGCTGCGCAAACTGGGGCAGAAGAAATTCAACCCCGGCACCGCCGCCACCATGGCATTCCTGAACGCCACCAACCCGGCCACGATCAAGATCATGAAGACCTTCCTGATCGACATTGGCTTCAAGCTGCAGCGCTTTGCGTTTGGGCTGGCGCGCGGCACGCGCCTGGCGCGCATCCAGACGCGGCGGCCACCGGCCACGGTGGGCAAGGCGCCGATTCGCGAACAGATCATCCACTTCATCAACAAGCCGATGCCCAAGGGCTTGCCGAAGAAGACCGCGCGCGCGCTGCTCGGGGTCGAAGACGATTCCATCGTGCCGATCATCCGCAACCCGGCGCTTTCGCAGGACGACCAGGAAGCAGTGTTTTACTTCCCCGGCTGCGGCTCCGAACGCCTTATCTCGCAGGTGGGCCTCGCAACCCAGGCGATGCTGTACCACGTCGGCGCGCAGACGGTGCTGCCGCCGGGCTATCTGTGCTGCGGCTATCCGCAGACCGCCAGCGGCAACCACGACAAGGGCCAGGAGATCACCACCGCCAACCGGGTGCTGTTCCACCGCGTCGCCAACACGCTCAATTACCTCGACATCAAGACCGTGAT
>JANOYK010000407.1:0-1663 GCA_031428855.1 Burkholderiales bacterium
GCGAAGAAGCCGGTGTAGCGGGTGCGCCGGGGTTTACGGCAACCCGTTTTCACCTGGCCCGTTACCGAAAGTGCTGCTGCCACCAGACCCGCTCCTACAGCGGCTGTTGCGAACACTATAGCCCCGCACCCGCTCGCACCAACGGTTTCCGGCCGATGGCAAAAACGAATTTGCAGCGAATCAACCCAGCCGCAGCGTGCAGCGGTCGCCGATGCCATCGCGCCACACTGCCACTGCCGACAGCGGCAGGCCCGCGCTCTGCACCTGGCGTGCGATAAACGCGCACAAGTTTTCGAGCGTGGGGCGGCCGAGGCCTTCGATGGTGTCGAGCATGCGGTGGTCGAGCAGCGCGCGGATTTTTTCCGCTTCAATGCGCAGCAGCCCCAGGTCGAGCACCATGCCGGTGGCCGGATCAGGTGCGCCGCGCACACACAACTCGGCGTGATAGGTGTGGCCATGCACGCGGCGGCTGCCCTCGGTTTCCACTGTGCGATTGAGGGTATGGGCGGCGTCAAAGAAAAAGCGTTGCGTCAGTTCGTAGTGCTGCGTCATGGCGGGCTGGCCGGTGGTCTACAGGATGGGTTTGCCGGATGGGCTTAGTGGATGGTGTTAGCGGATGCCGGTGATTTTGTGGGTTTGCAGACTCAAGCGCCACGCCGGGTTGGCGAGGCAGGCGTCGATGCACAGTTGCGTATTGTCGCGCTTGAACACGTTGTCCATTGGCTGCAAAAAGCGATGCGTGAAACCGGCTTGTTCAAGCGCGGCGAGGTTGAGGCCGGGCTGCGGCCAGATCACCTTGAGTTCCTGCCCTGCACGCTGCACCCACGGCGCACCCGCTTTGGGGCTGACGCAAATCCAATCGAGGCCGGGCGGCGCGGCAAGGGTGCCGTTGGTCTCGACCGCGATCTCGAAGCCGTGCGCGTGCAGCGCGCCGATTAGCGCTCCATCGACCTGCAGCAACGGCTCGCCGCCGGTGAGCACAGTGAGGCGATGCACATCTTTATCGGCCGGCCAGAGCGCAGCGATTTGCGCGGCCAGATCAGCAGCGGTTGCATACTTGCCGCCCAGCGTGCCATCGGTGCCAATGAATTCGGTATCGCAAAACTTGCAGACCGCAGTGGCACGGTCAGCCTCGCGCCCGCTCCACAGGTTGCAACCGGCAAAGCGGCAAAACACCGCCGGGCGGCCAGCGTTGGCCCCTTCGCCTTGCAGCGTGTAAAAAATTTCCTTGATTTGATAAGACATGACGGCTGCGGCGGGGACAGTGTGAACGGTGTGAACGGTGCGTACCGTTCACACCGTGCGTTGCGAAGGGGGCGAAGTCTATCTGGTTCCGCGCCCCGGCACGCGCGCGCCGCCGCTCATGCCGCCGCTCACATTCCACTCCGCACACCGCACCTGCCGGAGCAGTCACGGTACGATGCGCCTGCCCTCATTTCACCCACCGGACCCGCCATGCTCAAACTCTTTACCGCCGCCGGCACTTGCGCGCTGGCCTCGCACATCACGCTCGAAGAAGCCGGCGCACAGTATGAGATTGCGCGTCTCGATTTCGCGCGCGAAGACCAGCGCAAGCCGGACTACCTCGCGGTCAACCCCAAAGGCCGCGTGCCGGCGCTCGTGACTGCGCAAGGCGTGCTGACCGAAACGCCGGCCATCCTGG
>JANOYK010000408.1:0-3575 GCA_031428855.1 Burkholderiales bacterium
CCCACGGCTTGGCCTTTTCGGCGGGTTATGTATGTTATGTTTGCCCCCGGCGGGCCGCCCCCCGCCCGCCACAAACCCCGGCGGGGCGCCCCCCGCCCGAGTCTAAGCCCTGCGGGGTGCGGCCCGCCCGAATCCGCGCCCTGCAGCGCATCACACAAAAACCCAGCGTCTATACTCCTCCTTCCCGTTTTTTGTCCCATTTCTTCGCCCCCATCATGAGCTATTACACCCACCACGTTTTCTTCTGCACCAATGTGCGCGAGCCTGATGCCAGCGGCAATACCCGCCCCTCCTGCGGCGGCAAAAACGCCCAGGCCTTGCGTGACTACGCCAAGAAAAAAATTAAATCACTCGGGCTTGCGGGACCGGGCCAGGTGCGCGTCAACAACGCTGGTTGCCTGGACCGCTGCGAAGAAGGCCCGTGCGTGGTGGTCTACCCGGAAGAGACCTGGTACACCTTTGTCGATGAGCACGATATTGACGAAATCGTTGACTCGCACCTCAAACACGGCACCGTGGTTGAGCGTCTCAAAATCTGAGCGCGCGATGGTGATGAAATCCGAGCGCGTATTGATATACGGTGCGGCCGGCAAGATCGAGACGGTATTTGACTATCCCGCCGGGGCCGGGGCCGCTGTTGGTGCCGATGCCGGCACCGCGGCAGCGCCGCGGCGCGGCCTCGCGCTGGTGGCGCATCCGCATCCGCTTTACGGCGGCACGCTCGACAACAAGGTCGCGCAAATTCTGGCCAAGACGTTTGTTGAATTGGGCTATGTGGCGGCGCGTCCCAATTTTCGCGGTGTTGGTGCAAGTGAGGGCGCGCATGACGACGGCAACGGCGAGACCGATGATTTGGTGACAGTGGTGCAGTACGCGCGCCGCCGCGCCAGCCTCGAAGACATCGCGCAGGCACCGGTGGTGCTGGCCGGTTTTTCATTTGGCTCTCTGGTGCAGTCGCGCGTGGCGCGCAAACTCGCCGCGCTTGGCATCACGGTCGAGCGCATAGTGTTGGTTGGCACCGCCGTCACACGCGGCACGGTAGAGCCGGTGCCGGCTGACACCGTGGTGATTCACGGCCAATACGATGACACCGTGCCGCTTGACGCCGTGTTGCGCTGGGCTGAGCCGCAGGATTTGCCGGTGCAGGTGATTGCCGGGGCCGACCATTTTTTTCACCGGCGGCTGCATGTGATTGCCGGCATCATCCGGCGCGCCTGGCACATTTGAGCGCTGTTCAGCACAATCCGGCGCAGCAACCGGCACGCCGCCGCAGCGCCCGGCGCGCCCCGGGGCACCCGGCGCACCCCGGGGCATCAAGCCAAGAGCCGCTCCCACCAACGGTTTTAGGGTTATTCCCGTGCGCGAGCGTGAGGCAGATTGGGTCGTTTTGCTATAATGCGCGCCTCATTTCAGAAGGTCTTGCCCGTGCTGTTTTCCCGTTTTTACCGCTTCGCCGATGTTGCCGCTGCTGCTGCCGCCGCAAGCTGTTTGTGTCTGCTTGCGCTCCATCACACCACCGCACTGGCGCAAACCCCGCCCGCTCCGGTCATCAACGCCAAAGCCTGGATGCTGCTCGATCTATCGAGCGGTCAAGTGCTGGCCAGCCAGAATCCGGCCGAGCGGATCGAGCCGGCTTCGCTCACCAAATTGATGACCGCCTACCTGGTGTTCTCGGCGCTGAAGGCGAAAACGCTGACGCTGGAGCAGACCGTGCCGGTATCGTCCAAGGCGTGGAAGATGGGCGGCTCGCGCATGTTCATCGAGCCGCTAAGGCCGGTGACCGTGGCCGAGCTGCTGCGCGGCATGATCGTGCAGTCGGGCAATGATGCGAGTGTCGCGCTGGCCGAGTTGATCGCCGGGTCGGAACAGGCGTTCGCCGCCGCGATGAACCGCGAGGCCAAGCGCTTGAGCATGAAAAATACCAATTTTCGCAATGCCACCGGCTGGCCCGATCCCGAGCACTTCACCACAGCGGCGGACCTGGCGGTGCTGGCCGGCGCGATCATCCGCGACTTCCCGGATTTTTACGCGCTCTACGCGATCAAGGATTACGCCTACAACAACATCACGCAGGTGAACCGCAACAAGCTGTTGTGGGTTGACCCGAACGTGGACGGCATGAAAACCGGACATACCGAATCGGCTGGCTACTGCCTGATCTCGTCCGCCAGGCGCGGCCCGCGCCGCCTGCTCTCGGTGGTGCTTGGTGCCACCAGCGAAAACGCGCGCGCGACCGAATCGCAAAAGCTGCTCAACTTCGGCTTTCTCAATTACGACGGTGTGAAGCTGTACGAAAAAGGCCAAAGCATTGCATCACTTGAAGTGTGGAAAGGCAGCGCGCGCGAGGTCAAGGCCGGGTTTGACCGCGAGCTGTTTGTCACACTGCCCAAAGGTCAGGCCGATAAAGTCAAGGCGACGCTGCTGTCGCAAAAACCGCTGCTCGCGCCGATTGCGGCGGGCCAGCGCATCGGCACCATGAAGGTGACAGTGGAAGGGCGCGACATCGCCGAGGTGGCAGTGGTGGCGCTCGAAGCCATTGAGGGTGCCGGAGTGTTTGGCCGTGCCTACGACACGGTGCGCTTGTGGTTTGCCAAGTCTTGAGGGGCGATGATGATTTATCTCAATGGTGAGTGGATGCCGGTTGAAGAAGCGCGCGTGCCGGTGCTGGACCGCGGTTTTATTTTTGGCGACGGGATTTACGAATTCATTCCGGTGTATGGCCGTAAACCGTTTCGCGCGGCGCCGCATTTTGCGCGGCTCAAACGCAGCCTCGCCGAGACTGGCATTCCGAATCCACACTCCGATGCCGAGTGGGACAGCCTGCTTACAACCATCATCAGCAAGCAGGCGTTTGATGACCAGGGGGTGTATTTTCAGGTGACACGCGGTGTGGCTCCGCGCGATCATGCGTTTCCGAAGTTTCCGAATGCCCCAAAGCCTACGGTGTTCATGATGTCGAACCCGCTGGTGACGCCATCGGCGGCGCAGTTTGCCAGCGGCGTGGCGTGCGTCACGGCGGTCGATAACCGCTGGCACCGCTGCGACATCAAGTCGATTTCGCTGCTCGGCAATGTGCTGATGCGCCAGCATGCGGTCGAGCATGATGCGGTCGAGGCCGTGATGTTCCGCGATGGCTATTTGTCCGAAGCCTCGTCCTCGAACGTATTTGTGGTCAAGGATGGCGCGGTGGCAGCGCCGCTCAAAGACCACCTGATGCTGCACGGCATTACGCTTGACGCGGTGATTGATCTGGCACGGGCTGCCGGCCTGCCGCTGCAGTTGCGCCCGATCACTGAGTCTGAGGTGTGGGGCGCGGACGAGCTGTGGCTGTCGTCGTCGAGCAAGGAGGTGGTGGCGATCACAAGGCTCAATGGCAAAGCCGTGGGCGCGTCCGCGCACACGGGCAAGCCGGGGCCGGTGTACGCCAAAATCCGCGCCGCGTTTGATGCCGCCAAGGCTGTATCAGCCGTAGCTGCGGCAGCGGCGTAATCGCGCATTGATGGATTTGGCCTTATGCGTACGCCCGCCGCGCCACCCGGTTCTCCTCCTGCCGCCCCACCCGGCTCCCCGCCGGC
>JANOYK010000409.1:0-1689 GCA_031428855.1 Burkholderiales bacterium
GGGCGTGTGCCTGGTACGGCCCGACCGGCACCCCCGGGGTCTGCGGTGGCGCCAGCGCGCCGGCCAGCGCCTTGAGCAGCTCGGTGCTGCGGGCCGGCTTTTCGAGCCACACCGTGACACCGGCGGCACGCGCGCGGGCAATTTCACCGGGAGCGGAAATCGAGGTCAGCATCAGGCGCGGAATGCCCGCCAGCAGCGGATCTTGCTGCATCCGTTCGGCCAGTTCGACGCCGCTGATGCCGGGCATCTGCATATCGATCACGGCGGCCTCAACCGGCTTGGCCGCTGCCGCTGCCTGCGCCATCACCGCCAAGGCCTGAAAGCCATCGACCGCGACGCTGCAGTCGGCACCCCAGCGCTGCAACTGCAGCACCAGAATGCCGCGATTGATGGCGTTGTCGTCGACGATCAAGATGCGCCGCGCCATCAGCGCGCCGGCCGCCGGTGCTGCGAGGGTGGCTGCTGCTGCGGTGGCCAACACCGGCAGCGCTGCCGCCGCCAGCGGCAGACAAAAACTGAAGGTGGAGCCCAAGCCGGGCGCGCTGCGCACGCTGATGCTGCCGCCCATCATGCGCACCAGATGCTGGCTGATGACCAATCCGAGACCGGCACCGCCGACGCGGCGTGCGGCGCTGGCATCGCCCGCCTCGAACGCGCGAAACAGGCGCTGCTGGATCGCCTCGGTCATGCCGCTGCCGGTATCGCTGACCGAAAAGCGCACCCAGGCGGTGCCGGGCGCAGCCACCGCGCCAAACTGCGCGCCGGCCGGCTCCGCACGCACGATGATTTCTCCAGTGTCGGTGAACTTGACCGCGTTGCTCACCAGATTGGCCAGCACCTGGCGCAGGCGCGCGGCGTCGATCTGCACCGCAGCGGGCAGATCGGGGCTGATTTCACAGATCAGCTCGATACGCTTTTGATGCGCGCGCGGCGCCAGCAGGTCGATCACGTCTTCCACCAGCGGTGGCAGGGCGGCATCTTCCAGTTGCAGTTCGAGCCGGCCCGCTTCGATTTTTGAATAGTCGAGAATGTCGTTGATGATTTCGAGCAGCGCTTCGCCGGAGCGGTACACCGTGTCGGCAAAGCGGCGCTGGCGTGAGGTCAGCTCAGTGCCGAGCAGCAGCTCGGTCATGCCCAGCACCCCGTTCATCGGTGTGCGGATTTCGTGGCTCATGCTGGCGAGAAAACGCGACTTGGCGCGGTTCGCCTCTTCGGCCTGGGCATGCGCTGCCTGCAGCTCGCGCAGCCCGGTGCAGCGCTCAGTCACATCATCGGCCGTCACCTGGGTGACAACCCGGCCATCGGACAGGATCAGCGGGCGCGCCTGCCAGGCAATCTGGCGGATGCCGCGCGCCGCATGGTCAATCTGGCAGGTGAATGCTGCATCACAATCGGCTGGCTGCCAGGGCTGGGCCGGCACGGTCCAGCCGTGGTCACCACGCATCATCAACCCTGCCAGCGCTGCCGGGTCGCGCTCGATCTGCTCTGCGGCCACGCCCCAGACGGTGGCCGCCGCCGCACTCGCATACAGACACTGCCCGGACTGCGCATCAAAAACCAGCAGGCCATGTGGCAGCGCGTCGGCCAGCGCGCGCCAGGCGTGCGCATCAAACGGCGGCTGCGCGCGCTGCATGGCAACGGCGGGTGGGGGCCGTGCGCCTGGCAGGGGAGCGGCAGGCGCGGGGGAGG
>JANOYK010000410.1:0-6254 GCA_031428855.1 Burkholderiales bacterium
AGTGTTGGTACGCCGCTTGAGGGTACGGCGGAAACCGCGCCGGGCACCGCACCAGGAACCGCAGCCGGCGCAGCCCCCGGTACCGGCGCAGCCCCTGGTACCGGCGGGGCCGCCAGCGGCGCGCTTGGCACCGGCACGCCGGCCGTAGCGGGTTTGGCCGCCGCCGCAGTCTGCGCCGGGGCATTCAGTTTGGCCTGTTGCTTTTGCCAGGCGTCCCACAGCATCACCAGTGAAAAGCTGAAGATGAAAAACAGAATCAGGCGGCGGGTGTCCATGGAGGGCATCTTGAAGGTTCGTTTTAGGGTCAGGCGCGCGGCGGCACCGGGTCAAATCCGCCCGGATGCCACGGATGGCAGCGGCATAAACGGGTTGCAGACAAACACGCGCCCTTGAGCGCACCGTGCTCGCTGAGCGCGCTGACCGCGTATTCCGAGCAGGAGGGCTCGAAGCGGCAATGGCGGCCCAGCAGCGGGCTGATCGTGTAGCGATAGGCTTGCACCAGGGCGATCAACACGGTTTTCATGGCTGGCAGAATCAGCGCTTCGTATGCTGGCCAAGGCTGCGGCGGTGCATCATCGGCCACACCACTCTCATCAAGCCTGCGGCAATGTGCGCATCAATCCGGCAATTTCGCCGAACTGTGCCGCCCGTTCCAGCGCCGTGACATTGGCGTTGAGCTTGAGCACCACATCGAGCGCTGCGCGGTTCTCACGCAGCCAGCCGCCAAACAGCATGCGCGTTTGTCGCTTGATGAGATTGCGCCGCACCGAGGTGCGCGCCAGTTTTTTGGACACCACCAGCCCGAGGCGCGAGGCCTGCGCCGCACTGGCGCGCCAGTGCAGTGAAAAATGCGCCGAGCGGGTGCGCTGGCGGCCTTTCAGTACAGCGGCGAAATCTTCGCCGGAGAGCATGGGCGCGCCTGTGGCGGTAAGTGGAACGGTGAAACGGCTGAGCAGGGAAGCGTGACGCGCTGACGCGCTTAGACCGCGAGACGCTTGCGGCCCTTGGCGCGGCGCGCGGCGATGACAGCGCGGCCACCCTTGGTCGCCATGCGGACCAGAAAGCCATGGGTGCGTTTGCGGCGCACAACGGAGGGTTGATAAGTGCGTTTCATGATGCAAGTCCTTCAGCAAAAATCCGGCAAAAATGCCGGGTTGATTAAGATTTTGGCGAAACCCAGTATTAGACACCAAATTTAGCCTTAGCGTCAACGATCTAGCTGGTTTTTGGGGGTTTGGCACCTGCCGTCATCTGTGGATAACCGGGTAAAATCCGGGGTTGCGTTTCGCTGTCTTTTTCGGCCTGTTTTGGGTTTTTTTGCTGTCTGTTTTTTCGCCTGAATTTTCGCCCGATTCTTCACCCGACCCCTGCGATTACCCCTCCCCGCCGCTTGCCGATGCCCACTGCACAAATCGAACGCGACGCGCCCGCCGCCACGGCAGAAGCGCTCTCTGCGGGCGCGTTCTGGCAGCATTGCGCAGGCTTGTTTGGCAAGGAGTTATCGCCGCAGCAGTTCGACACCTGGATCAAACCGCTCAAGCTCAAAGAGGGCGCGCCGCAGAGCGCCGGGGTGATCGAGTTGCTGGCACCGAACCGGTTTGTGCAGCAGTGGGTCAAAGACCGCTTTCTCACCCGCCTTGAAAAGCTGGCGGGTGACTATTGGGGCAGCGCGGTGTCGGTCACGGTCAATTACACCGCGCCGGTGAAAAAGACCGCGGTCAAACCAGATGGTACGAATGGTGTAAATGGGACAAGCGGTGCGACCGGTGCGGCTGGTGTAACCGGGGAGCCGGTTCCGTCCCGGCGCGGCAGCGATGCGGCTGGCGCAGCGCCCGGATACAGCGCCGATGCCGCCCCGGTGTTCGAGCGCACCCGTCTTAACCGCGACCATAACTTCGACAGTTTTGTCACCGGCAAGGCCAATCAGCTCGCGCGTGCCGCCGCGATTCAGGTGGCTGAAAATCCCGGCACCTCCTACAACCCGCTGTTTCTGTACGGCGGTGTCGGCCTGGGCAAGACCCACCTGGTGCAGGCGATCGGCAACCTGCTGTTCAAACAGCGCCCCGGCGCGCGCATCCGCTATATCCACGCCGAGCAATACGTCACTGACGTGGTGCGCGCGTACCAGAAAAAAGCCTTCGACGAATTCAAGCGCTATTACCACTCGCTCGATCTGCTGATCATCGACGACATCCAGTTTTTCAACGGCAAAAACCGCACCCAGGAAGAGTTTTTCTACGCCTTCAACGCCCTGATCGAAGCGCGCAAGCAGGTCATCATCACCTGCGACACCTACCCGCGCGAAATCGCCGGCATTGAAGACCGCCTGATCTCGCGTTTTGGCTGGGGCCTGACGGTGGCAATCGATCCGCCCGAGCTGGAAATGCGCGTGGCGATTTTGCTCAAAAAAGCCGAGAGCCAAGGATTGGTTTTGGATGAAACGGTGGCCTTTTTCATCGCCAAACACCTGCGCTCCAACGTGCGCGAACTCGAAGGCGCGCTGCGCAAACTGATCGCGTTTTCACAGTTTCATGCGCGCGACATCACACTTGAAGTGGCGCGCGACGCCCTGCGTGACCTGCTGCGCATCCAGACCCGCGCCATCTCGCTCGAAAACATCCAGAAAACCGTGGCCGATTTTTACCGCGTCAAGGTGCCGGAACTGTTTTCCAAAAAACGCACTGCTGACCTGGTCAAGCCGCGCCAGATCGCCATGTATTTCGCCAAAGAATTGACCTCATTGTCGTTGCCGGAAATCGGCGAATCATTTGGCGGGCGCGATCACACCACCGTATTGCACGCAGTACGCAAAATCACCGAAAACCGTAAAACCGATACCCAGCTCAATCACGAATTGCATGTGCTGGACCAGATCATCAAAGGATAGGTAAAGCATCAACCCGGCATTGCATAACCCCTGTACAAGCTGTGCATCATTTGTGGATAACCCGCCATTTCACCGTCACTACAAAAGTTATGCACAAACAGCGGCATCGCAACCCACAGCATTGACGGCTGCTGCGCCACCGCCAACACCTTGATCTCACAGCAAAACCCCGGTTTATCCCGATATCCACAGGCACTTATTAGTTATTACTAGTTATATAAAAGGAATAGATCATGCAACTAGTCTCCGCCGAACGCGATGCGCTGCTCAAACCAATCCAAACCGTCAGCGGCATTGTCGAACGCCGGCACACCTTACCGATTCTGTCCAACTTGCTGATCCGCAAAACTGGTGGTGAGTTAAGTTTCCTTGCGACCGATATTGAAGTGCAAATCTCGACCAAGGCAGAAGGTGGCGCTGGTGCCGATGCCGCTACCACCGTGGCGGCGCGCAAGCTGCTCGACATCCTGCGCGCGCTGCCGCCCGGGCCGGTCGCGCTCGAGCTGAACAACAAAAAGCTCAACATCAAATCGGGGCGCTCACGCTTTGCCCTGCAAACCCTGGCGGCCGAAGATTTTCCGACCGTGGCCCAGGCGACCGACTTCAAAACCGGCTTTTCACTTGGCCAGAAAGCGCTCAAGAGCTTGATCGCGCTGGTGCAATACGCGATGGCGCAGCAGGACATTCGCTATTACCTCAACGGTCTGCTGCTGATTGTCGAACCTGGCAGTGTGAAAGTAGTGGCTACCGACGGCCACCGCCTGGCCTTTGCCGCGCTGCCGGTAGACGGTGTGCTCGAAAAACAGGAAGTCATCATTCCGCGCAAGACCGTGATCGAACTGGAGCGCCTGCTCGAAGATAGTGACGAATCGATCCGCATCGACATTGCATCGAACCAGGTACGGTTCCAGTTCGGCAATGTCGAATTGATCTCGAAACTGGTCGAAGGAAAATTTCCTGATTACAACCGCGTGATTCCGACCGGCTACAAAAATTCGTTCCAGATTTCGCGCGAAGAATTGATTGGTTGCCTTACCCGCGCCGCGATTCTGACCAACGAAAAATTTAAGGGTGTGCGCTGCATTGCCGGTGACAACACGCTCAAGATCAGTTGCACCAACACCGACCAGGAAGAAGCCCAGGAAGAAGCCGAAATTGTTTACACCGGTGACACCATCGACATCGGTTTCAACGTTACCTACCTGCTCGATGTATTGAATCACCTCAAGGTCGAAAAAATCACCATCTCGCTCGGTGACGCCAACTCCAGCGCGCTCATCACCGGCGGTGACAACCCTGATTTCAAATATGTCGTGATGCCGATGCGCATTTGATGCCGCTTCTGACACGGTTGCCGCGCTGGGCCGTTTTTCTGTTGCGCGTTAAACCTGTTGCACCGATTCTCTGCCTGTCATTGCACTAAACCGTTTGCTGCAACCACCGAGAAAAACGCATGTCTGAAACACCGAATCCAGTGCCGGAAATCACCCCCACCCCGCTAACCGACCCGGTTGAATTTGGCGGTCAATCTGGCGGCCAGGCAGAGAGCAATTACGGCGCGTCCAGCATCCAGATTCTGGAAGGTCTGGAAGCAGTGCGCAAGCGCCCCGGCATGTACATCGGCGACACCAGTGATGGCACCGGCCTGCATCATCTGGTGTTCGAGGTGCTCGACAATTCGATTGATGAATCACTGGCCGGCCACTGCACCGAGATTCACGTCACGATCCATACCGACAATTCGATTTCGGTGACCGACAACGGCCGCGGCATCCCGACCGGCATCAAGTGGGACGACAAGCATGACCCCAAGCGCAGCGCGGCTGAAATTGTGATGACCGAGCTGCACGCCGGCGGCAAGTTCGACCAGAACAGCTACAAGGTCTCAGGCGGCCTGCACGGCGTCGGGGTGTCGTGCGTCAACGGCCTGTCGAAATGGCTGCGCCTGATCGTGCGGCGTGATGGCAAGGCCCACTTCATGGAGTTTCATCGCGGTGTGCCGCAGGCGCGCGAGCTCGAAGAAGGCGTGATGCCCGAAGGCCTCATCAACGGCCACCCGGCCGGCACGCCGGTGATGACCTCGCCGATCAAATTCACCGGCGCCACCGAGAAGCGCGGCACCGAAGTCCATTTTCTGGCTGACGATGAAATCTTCAGCAACATCGAATACCACTACGAAATTCTGGCCAAGCGCATTCGTGAACTGTCGTTCCTCAATAACGGCGTGCGCATCAAGTTGACCGATCAGCGCAACGCCAAAGAAGAAATCTTCGCCTTCGACGGCGGCGTCAAAGGCTTTGTCGAATACATCAACCGCACCAAGTCGGTGTTGCATCCGAATATCTTTTATGTCAGCGGCGAGACCGTGGCCGAGAATGGCCTGACCATCGGTGTTGAAGTGGCGATGCAGTGGAACGACGGCTACAACGAGCAGGTGCTGTGCTTTACCAACAACATTCCGCAGCGCGACGGCGGCACCCATCTGACCGGCCTGCGCGCGGCGATGACACGTGTCATCAACAAATACATCGAAGAAAAAGAAATCGCCAAAAAGCAAAAGGTCGAAACCACTGGCGACGACATGCGCGAGGGCCTCACCTGCGTGCTGTCGGTCAAGGTGCCGGAACCCAAGTTCAGTTCGCAAACCAAAGACAAACTGGTCTCGTCCGAAGTGCGCATGCCAGTGGAAGACGTGCTGGCCAAGGCACTGGCCGATTATCTGCAAGAGAAACCGGGCGACGCCAAGATCATTTGCGGCAAGATTGTGGAAGCCGCCAGAGCGCGCGAAGCCGCGCGCAAAGCACGCGAGATGACGCGCCGCAAAGGCGTGCTCGATGGCATGGGCCTGCCCGGCAAACTGGCGGATTGTCAGGAGAAAGACCCGGCGCTGTGCGAGATCTACCTGGTCGAGGGCGACTCAGCCGGCGGCTCGGCCAAGCAGGGGCGGGACCGCAAGTTCCAGGCGATCCTGCCGCTGCGCGGCAAGATTCTCAACGTCGAGAAAGCGCGCTTTGACAAGCTGCTGTCGTCGAACGAAATCACCACCCTCATCACGGCGCTTGGCACCGGCATTGGCGCTGGGCTGGGCAAAGACGATTACGACATCGCCAAGCTGCGCTATCACCGCATCATCATCATGACCGATGCTGACGTCGACGGCGCGCACATCCGCACCCTGCTGCTCACCTTCTTCTACCGTCAGATGCCCGAGCTGGTCGAGCGCGGCCACATCTACATCGCCCAGCCGCCGCTCTACAAGATCAAGGCCGGCAAGGACGAGCGCTACCTCAAGGACGACCACGAACTGAATCAATACCTGCTGCGCTCGGCTTTGCAGGGTGCCGAGTTGACCGCCAATAGCGGCGGC
>JANOYK010000411.1:0-16881 GCA_031428855.1 Burkholderiales bacterium
CCGGAAAACTATAAGCCCGCGCCGGGTTGGGCGCGGGTTGGGCGCGGGTTGGGCGCGGGTTGGGCGAGATTTCCACGCGTTCTGCGCTGACCAAATTGTCAGAAAATCTTACAGTTGAAAATATTGAAAATTTTAACTATATGATTTTAAATGAATAAATGTTTTGGCATGTCCATTGCTTTATGTCTCTATGTAATTCGCAGGACTTCTAATTGACTTACACTAAGGAGAAATATATGAACAAGCTACTCAAGGGTCTGGTTCTTGCCGCATCGATGTTCGTGGCAACAACGGCCAGCGCCAGCCATATCTTTATTACCGACCCGTCAATTAACGGGATTGCATTGGATAGCGTTGGTGGATTTACCAATCCGACCATCACTGCTGTCGTCGGCAGCAACTTGAACGTGACTGCCGGGTTCTATGATCACGGCACTGGCGGCACCACGTGGGGCTTTATTTTCAACCAAACCGGCGGCACGATCGGCTTGGCGAATATGCTCGGCCTAAATCCCGCTTCCGGTACCTTCGCCACGCCGATTTACTCGACGTTCTCACAACTGCTTGGCACGGTGGGATCGTGGACTGGGTTCTTTGCACCGACCAATTTTGTTAGCTGCCCGTCGTATCGTTATGGCAATGGTGGCGAAGGAGGCAGCGGTTGCGGTAGCCCGTCGGAAAACCTTATGTTTACCCTGAACGTTGTGAACGCAGTGCCTGAGCCGGGAAGCTTGGCCCTGCTGGCTCTCGGCCTGGTCGGCATTGCCGCCATGCGCCGTCGCAAGCAGTAAACTGCGAGTAAACTGCGCTGTTAGAAGTCCTGGAAAATCCCCGCTGCGGCGGGGATTTTCCATTTTCAGCTGCCGGGATTGGCGGAATTGCGCCGGCCCTCGATCCGGCGCCAACGGTGGCCCGCGATCCTCTTGGGGATTCGTCAATCATTATTGATGGATAGCGCTAAATCGATGTATAATCAAAGGCTTCGCGAAATTTTCTGGATTGGTTAAATTGTTTTTAAATAATTTAAAAATAATTTTCCAACTCCCGTCCGCCGCGATTCTTGCCGCACCGGTTGACAGTTTTCCTCCGGGCGGCCTAGCGGGTTGCTGGCGCTTTTCCTTCAGCCCAACTAAAGTCCACAAGGAGATTTGAGTGCGTCATTACGAAATCATTTTTATCGTCCACCCGGACCAGAGCGAGCAAGTGCCCGCGATGGTCGAGCGCTACCGCGCTACGGTGCAAACCGCCGGCGGCAAAATTCACCGCATTGAAGACTGGGGCCGCCGCCAATTGGCGTACCCGCTGGGCAAGGTGTTCAAGGCCCACTACGTGCTGATGAATGTCGAGATCGACCAGAAGACTCTCGATGAAATGGAGCATGGCTTCAAATTCAACGATGCCGTCCTGCGCCACCTCGTGGTGCGCATGAAAAAAGCCTTCACCACGCCGTCGCCGATGATGAAGGAAGAAAAAGCCCGCAACCTGACCTCCGGCCCGGCCCCTGCGGAAGCAGCGCCCAAGGCTGAGCCTGCACCTGCACCTGCACCTGCACCTGCAGCGGCAGTTGCGTAAGTCTTAGGGTTACGCAAGCAGGAATCAGGAACGGCATTGACGCAAAACAGGGTTGAAATCGAAGGCAGTCTCGCAGCGCTCGATAGTGTGCGCTACACGCCGGCCGGCATCCCGATTGTTGAACTGAAAATCACCCACGTCTCCGAGCAGTTGGAGGCGGGCAAGCCCAGGCAGGTGGAATTGGAAGTCTGGGCCGTGGCCGCCGGGGAGTTGACCGGGCGCTTGAGCAAAACACCGCTCGGCGCAACCATCCGGGCAACGGGATTTTTGGCACACAAGGGCAAGGCAAAGATTCAACTGGTTTTGCACATCACCGAATTTGAATACATCTAAAACCAGCACATTGACAGTCAAAGGAAATTCATCATGCCTCCAGGACGCACCGGTGGTCGTTTCGGCAAAAAGCCGATTTTCAAAAAACGCGACCCGAACAAATCGCTGTTTAAACGCAAGAAGTTTTGCCGCTTCACCGTCGGCCACGTTGAGTGGATCGACTACAAAGACGCAGAACTGCTCAAGGACTTCCTCCAGGAAAACGGCAAGATCATGCCGGCCCGCGTCACCGGCACCAAGTCCGGCTACCAGCGCCAAATGACCGAAGCCATCAAGCGCGCACGTTTTCTCGCGCTGATTCCCTACACCGACCAGCACGCTGTGCGCTAAGGGAGATTGACATGCAAGTAATCCTGATGGAAAAAGTCGGCAGCCTCGGCAGCCTGGGCGATATCGTCAAGGTCAAAGACGGCTTTGCCCGCAACTTTCTGATCCCGCAAAAGAAAGCCAGGCGTGCCACCGACGCCAACCGCGCCGAGTTTGAAGCGCGCCGCGCCGAGCTGGAAAAAGCCGCTGCCATCACGCTGGCGGCTGCGCAGGCAGTCGCCACCAAGCTCGACGGCATGATGGTGCAAGTGTCCGAAAAAGCCGGTGTCGATGGCCGTCTGTTCGGCTCGGTCACCAACTTCAACATTGCCGAAGCATTGGCGAAGCTGGGCTTCACGGTCGAGAAGGCCAACATCCGCATGCCCGCCGGCCCGATCAAGACCGTGGGCGACACTGACCTCGTGGTGCAACTGCATGCTGACGTGCTGGCCAACATCAAGGTATCGGTGCTGGGCGAAGCAGCGTAAAACGCTTATTTCGCAGCGTCACGTTGTTGCAATTAAAGGCCGCCTCCGGGCGGCCTTTGTTTTATAGTATGCAGTTCCAACCGGAGCAAGCCCCCGTGTCAGCCGTCATGCCGCGCCAGCCGGGCTACGACCCGCAGGTCGAAGCCCTCAAGATTCCGCCGCACTCGATTGAGTCGGAACAAAGCACGCTGGGCGGCTTGCTGCTCGACAATCATGCGTGGGACAAAATCGGCGATCTGCTGCGGGAAGAAGATTTTTACCGCGGCGATCACCGCCTGATCTGGAAGCACATCTCGAAGCTGATCGAGCGCGGCAAGCCGGCTGATGTCATCACGGTGTTTGATTCGCTCGATGCCGACAAGCGCGCCGAGGAAGCGGGCGGCCTGGCGTATCTCAATGCGCTGGCGCAAAACACACCGTCAGCGGCCAACATCCGCGGCTACGCGCAGATCGTGCGCGACCGCGCGATCCTGCGCCGCTTGCTCGGTTCCACCGAAGACATCGCTGAGTCGGTCTACAACCGGCGCGGGCGCGAAGTGCGCGAGATTCTCGATGCCGCCGAGTCAGCCGTGTTCAAAATCGCGGAAGACGGTTCACGCGGCAAACAGGGGTTCGTCGAGATGTCGGCTCTGGTAGTGCAGGTGCGCGACCGGGTGCAGGAACTGCACGATCTGAACAGCCCCGATGTGACCGGCGTTGCCACCGGTTTTACCGACCTTGATCAAAAAACCTCGGGCCTGCAAGCCGGTGATCTCATCATCGTGGCCGGCCGCCCGTCGATGGGTAAGACCGCGTTTTCACTCAACATCGCCGAGAACATTGCGCTCGAAGGCGGCATCGTCGGCGTGTTTTCGATGGAGATGGGCGGCACCCAGCTGGCAATGCGGATGTTGGGTTCCATCGGCCGGATTGACCTGCACAAACTGCGCACCGGCAGGCTCAACGACGCCGAGTTTTCAAAATTCGCCACCGCTCTGGAGCGCCTGCAGGAAGTCAAACTGCATGTTGATGAAACCCCCGCGCTGACCGCGCTGGAGTTGCGCGCGCGCGCGCGCCGCCTGCACCGCCTCTACGGCAAGCTCGACCTGATCGTGATCGACTACCTGCAGTTGATGTCCGGGTCATCCAACGCCGCCAATGAAAACCGCGCCACCGAAATTTCCGAAATCTCGCGCTCATTAAAAGCGCTCGCCAAAGAACTCCAGTGCCCGGTGGTCGCGCTCTCCCAGCTCAACCGCAGCCTGGAGTCACGCACCGACAAGCGGCCGATGATGAGCGACCTGCGTGAATCGGGTGCCATCGAGCAGGACGCCGACGTGATTCTGTTCATCTACCGCGACGAGGTGTACAACCCCGAGTCGCAAGACAAGGGCACGGCCGAGATCATCATCGGCAAGCAGCGTAACGGCCCGATCGGCCGGGTGCAATTAGCGTTCCTGGGCGAATACACCAAGTTTGAAAATCTGGCGCGGCCAGGCAATTTCTGATGCCACACCGCTGATGTTTCAGCGGCGCGACTGTACTTGCGACTGTACTTGCGACTGTACTTGCAACTGTACCGGCTGTGCCGGACAGAGATAAGGAGCCGTTATGAACCGGGTTGAAGAACGCACACGTGAAATTAACGCGGCGGTCGCCGATATCCGGGCGATTGAACAGATGGATGGCGTCAACCGCTCGTCGCTATCAAAGATACGGCAGCGCCTGATGTTGCTGGCGGCGCGCACGGCTCTGTTTACGCTGGCCGATTACCCGCCGCCCGAGCCGGGCAGCAAGCGCACTTCGTGCCTGTACCGTCTGGCGGAAGATGCCGATCAGCGCTTTGCGCTGTATGCCAACGCGGCGCAGGGCCACTACGGCACACCAGCCCACAACCACACCACCTGGGCCGTGATTGCGGGTGTCAGCGGTGAAGAACTCAACCGCTTCTACGACCGCACTGCGGACAACGGCGTCAGTGAACGCGGACAGCATGTGGTGCGCCAGGGCACCGGGGTCTCGTTCATGCCCGACGACCTGCATTCGATTCACATCGAAGCGCCGCTGCTCAATTTCCACATGTACGGCCTCGGTCTGGAAGCATTGACGCGGCGCGAGTATTTCAAACCGGCCGAGAACGCCTGGGCGATTTTTCCGCCGCATACCGATATTCGCGAGGCGCGCGCGGGGCGCGCATGAGCGCGCCGCGGGCGCAGCCCGCTTTGCCTTCACCGCCGCAGCCCGCATCGCCTTCACCGCCGCAGTCCGCATCGCCCTCACCGCCGGATTCGCCCGCCCGCGTGCAGCCAGCCGCCATCATCAGTGCAGATGCGGTGCGCGCCCGCCTGCTCGGCGGCGCTGAACTCGCGCTGCTCGATGTGCGTGAGCAGGGCGTGCATTACCAGGGGCATCCGTTCTTTGCCTGTTCGCTGCCGTTGTCGCGCCTTGAGATCATGGTGCGTGATCTGGTGCCGCGCTTGACCGCGCCGCTGGTGCTGCTCGATGGCGGCACGGCACTCGATGGCGGCTTGGCCGAACGCGCTGCCGCCAAGCTCACTGCGCTCGGTTACACCTGCGTGTCGATCATGCAGGGCGGCTGCGCGGCGTGGAAGACGGGCGGCGGCGAACTGTTCTCGGGGGTCAACGTGCCGTCCAAGGCGTTCGGTGAATTCGTCGAACACCACTGCGGCACGCCGCGCATGCCGCCGGCCGAGATACAGCGGCTGATCGCATCGGGCCGCAAGCTGGTGATTCTCGATTCACGCCCGTATGACGAATACCACCGCATGAATATCCCCGGCGGGATTGACGCGCCCGGTGCCGAGTTGGTGTACCGCGTGCATGATCTCGCGCCTGACCCTGACACCCTGGTGGTGGTCAACTGCGCCGGCCGCACGCGCAGCATCATCGGCTGCCAGTCGCTGCGCAACGCCGGCATTCCCAATCCTGTGGTGGCGCTGAAAGACGGCACGATGGGGTGGGAACTGGCCGGATTTGCATGCGAGCGCGGTTCCACCTGCGAAGCGCCGCTGCCCTCGGCCGCCGGGGCCGCCAAGGCGCGCGCGGCAGCGGAGCGGGTGGCGGCACGCTTCGAGGTCAAATTTGCCACGCGCGCGCAAGTGCAGGCATGGCAACCAGACAGCACGCGCACGCTGTATCTGCTCGATGTGCGCAGCCGGAGCGAGTTCGAGGCGCAGCGCATCGCCGCTTCGCGCCACGCGCCTGGCGGGCAACTGGTGCAAGCGACTGACGAATTTGTTGGCGTGCGCAATGCGCGCATCGTGTTGATCGACCCGGCGCGGGTGCGCTCGGTGATGACGGCTTCCTGGCTCAACCAGTTGGGCTGGGATGAGGTGTATGTGCTCG
Source organism: Burkholderiales bacterium (assembly GCA_031428855.1). Taxonomy (GTDB): domain Bacteria; phylum Pseudomonadota; class Gammaproteobacteria; order Burkholderiales; family JAEUOS01; genus CANJDH01. Next base: position 6,045 of record JANOYK010000411.1, read on the forward strand.
AACCAGAAGGCGCAGATGGTTTTGCGGCCTGGCCGGTCGAGACTGGTGCGCGCACGCAGATGCGCGCCGGGTTTGCGCGCTGGCGCAGTGTCACGCCGCAGCGGGGTGCTGCCGACATCGCGGCGCAGCAGTCCGGCACGCTGGTGCTTGATCTTTCCACCAGTCTCAAGTTTCGCGCGCGCCACATTGCGGGGGCCTGGTGGGCGGTGCGCTCACGCTTGGTAGCGGCGCGGGCGCAGCTGGGTGCCGCCCGCCATGTGTTGATGACGTCAGACGACGGCATGCTCGCGCATCTGGCCGCGCCCGAAGCGGCCGCGCTGTGGCCGGAGGCGGAAGTGAGCGTGATCGAAGGCGGCAACGCGGCATGGCATGCGGCGTCCCTTCCCACCCAGGCCGGCATCAGCGCCGCCAACTGCACCACCACACTCGATGACGTTTGGTACAAACCTTACGACCATGAGCGCGAAGGTGATTATAAAAAGCACGCGCGCGCTTATCTTGATTGGGAGGTGGCGCTGGTCGAGCAAATCCGGCGTGACCCGGCAATCCGGTTTCGCGCTTACGATTGAGGCCCGTCATGCCTGAAACGGGTCTGGCCTGAAACCCTTGGTGGGAGCGGTTCCACAGAGGATACCGGCCTGCGGCCCTTGGTGCAGGCGGCTTTCAGGCGGGAGGCTGGTTAAAAATACCGCCCTGAAACCCGCGTTACAACCCGAGGTAAGCGCGCCGCACCCGGTCATCCGCCAGCAGCGCTGCGCCGGAGCCTTCAAGCGCAACTTCGCCGGTCTCGAGCACATAGGCGTGCGTCGCCAACCGCAATGAGGCAGCGACGTTTTGTTCGACCAGCACAATGGTGATGCCGCGCGCGTTGAGTGCCTTGATGACGCGGAACACTTCCTGCACCACTGCGGGTGCCAGACCGAGTGACGGCTCATCGAACATGATGAGTTCGGGGTTGCCCATCAGGCAGCGGCCAATCGCCAGCATTTGCTGCTCGCCGCCGGAGAGCGTGCCGGCCGCTTGATGCAGGCGCTCTTGCAAGCGCGGGAACAGCGCGAACACTTCTTGCAAGATGGCGGCGGTGTGGGGACGCGCACGCCTGAGCAGACCGCCCATTTCCAAATTGTCAGCCACGCTCATGCTGGGGAAAATCTGGCGGCCCTCGGCGACTTGGCCGATGCCCAGCTCGCAGATGGCGTGGCTGGGCAGACCGGCGATGTCCGCTCCCTTGAATCTGATCGTGCCCGCGCGCGCGCGCTCAATGCCGGCGATGGCGCGGATCAGACTGGTCTTGCCCGCGCCATTGGCACCGACCACCGCAACGATGCCTTTGTTTGGCACCTGCATCGACACCTTGGCGAGCGCTTGCGCGTCGCCGTAAAACAGGTCGAGGCCCTGAATCTCGAGCAGGGTGTCGCGTCGGGTGCTCGCCGCCACTGCGTCAGCCATCGACCGCCTCCGCGCCCAAATACGACTCAATCACCCTGGGGTCACGCACCACCTCAGCGGGCGTGCCGCGCGCGATCAGCTCGCCGTGATGCAGCACCACCACGGTATGCGCCAACGCCATCACGGCGCGCATCACGTGTTCGACAAACAAAATCGCAAGGCCGGTTTCCTGATTGACCCGGCGGAACACGGCGACGATCTGGTCCACTTCGGTCGGGCGCAGGCCGGCCATGACTTCATCGAGCAGCAGGATTTTCGGCTGCGTCGCCAGCGCCCGCGCCACTTCGAGGCGTTTGCGCTCGGGCAGGGTGAGGTGGGCGGCGCGGATGTGGGATTTTTTGTCCAGATGCACCAGCTTGAGCACGTCAGCCGCAGCGTGGCGCGCCTGCGCCACATTGCCAGCGCGGTTGAGCGCGCCCACCATCACGTTTTCTTCTACCGTCATGTCGGGGAACGGCTTGACCACCTGGTAGGTGCGGCCGATACCGGCCTTGCAGGCCTGATCGGAGCGCATGCCGGTGAGGCTTGTTCCGCCCAGATGCACTGCTCCAGAGTCGGGCGCGAACGTGCCTGCGATCAAATTAAAGCAGGTGGTTTTGCCCGCGCCGTTCGGGCCGATCAAGGCGACCACGCCTTGCGCCGGCACTGCGAAGCTCACGTTATGCACGGCTTTAAGACCGCGAAACGATTTTGATAAATGGCTCACTTCGAGCAGCACGGGCTGGGCAGACATCAGGACGCCTCCTTGCGCGCGCTGGTTGCGGCGCTTGCCGTTGCGCCGCTGCCGGAATCACCATGCGCATCTTCGCTGCGGGCAAAGCCGAGCTTGCGCGCCAGCGCGGGCCAGATGCCGTGCGGCAAAAACATCACCACCGCCAACAGCACGATGCCGTAAAACACCTGCTTGATGCCCGGCACTTCGACGCCGATGGCCGCCAGCAACTCGGTGATGCCATCGGCCAGCAAGGTCAGCACCACGGCACCGAGAATCGGGCCGAACAGGGTACCGACGCCGCCGATCACCGGCCCCAGAATAATTTCAATCGAGCGGCTGATGTGAAAAATCTGCTCGGGGAACAGGTTGTTGTAATAGAACGCGTAGAACACACCGGCCACCGCCGTCATGGCTGAACTGATGGCGACGGCGAGCATTTTCCAGCGGAAGGTGTTGATGCCCAAGGCCTGCGCCGCTTCTTCATTCTCCCGAATCGCCTGCCAGTAAAAACCGGCGCGGCTTTTGAGCAGCCAGGTGCAGAGCGCGAGCGCGCCCGCGGTGAGCGCGAGGATGGCGTAGTAATACATGGCGGGCGGGCCGCGAAAATTGGCGATGTCGATGGTGTCACGCTGCGCCACCTTGAGGAACAAGCCGCCCGGGCCGCCGAGCCATTGCAGATGGTCAAAGCCGATGCGGGTGAATTCACAAAACGCGATGGTGAGCAGCGCGAAGTAGACCCCCGAGATGCCAAAGCGGAATGCGAGAAAGCCGATGAGGCAGCCGAGCGCGACGCACAAGGAGATGGCAAGCCAGACCCCGGCCCAGGGACCGATGCCGTAATGCATGAACAAACCGGCGGAGGCATAGGCACCGACACCGACATAAAGCGAATGCCCGAGCGAGAGCTGGCCGCAAAAGCCCATCATCACGTTCCAGGCCTGGCCGGCGAAGGCGAAGAACAGGATCAGCGTGGCGACCGACAGCACGTAGCTGTTGGCGAACCACGGCAGCAGCATCAGCGCGGCGCTCAGCAGAGCGAGTGCGATCAGGGCGCGCCGGTTCATGGCGGTGGCCCGGTCATGGCTTGGTGCGAGATATCGTTGCGTGCCATCGCGGCGTCTTCCCCGTCACTGCTTTTTCCCCAGCAATCCCTGCGGCCGGAACAGCAGCACCAGAATCAGCAAGCCAAAACTGAACATGCTCTTGGCCGACGGCGCGATCAGCAAACCAGCCAGCGCTTCAGACATGCCGATCAAAATGCCGCCAATGATGGCGCCGGGCATGGAGCCGAGCCCGCCGACGATCACGGTGATGAAGGCGAGCAGGGTGTACGAGGGGCCGAGGCTGGGCGTCACATCGACCAGCAGCACCATCATGCAGCCAGCCACGGCGACGCAGGCTGCGCCAATGCCGAAGGTGAGGGCGTAGAGGTGTTTGACATTGAGGCCAATCACCAGCGCGCCCAGATGGTTGTCGGCGCAGGCGCGGATCGCCTTGCCGGTGCGAGTGAAGCGGAAAAAACCGGCCAGCGCGCCAGCCGTGAGCAGCGCCAGCCCGGCCGCAAACAGGCGCGCCTTGTCAATCAGCAGGCGGCCCAGTTCAATCGATTCCAGTTGGTAGTCCACCTGCACATTGCGCGCGTCCGGCCCGAACGTCATCAACAGGCCGTTGACCATAATCATCGCCACCGCCACCAGCAGCATGAACTGCGAATGCTCGGGCCGCGTGATGAAGGGGTTGATAAGGCCGGCTTGCAAGCCATAGCCGAACACAAAAAACGCCGCCGCCACCGGCAGCACGGCAAAAAACGGATCGAGCTTGAAGCCGGCGAACAGGATCACCGCCGCATACATGGCGATGGTCATCATTTCGCCATGCGCAAAGTTGACCACCCGTACCACGCCGAAAATCACCGACAGGCCGAGCGCCATCAGGCCGTAGACCATGCCGGTGAGCAGGCCCGCGATCAATACGTTGGCAACCAGATCCCAGGTCATGCGCGGCGAGTCACAAAGCGGGTTACAAAAAAGGCCGGGAATCTGGCCCCGGCCAAGGTTGCACTGTGGGCAGTGTACTTAAACCTTGCGCTCAAGCCTTGTAATCCGGCCACGGAAACACGGCTTTGGTTTCTGCCGCATTGACCGGCAGCACCACTTGCGAGCGGCCATCCTTGTTGAGCAGGCAGGCCGAGAGATTGCCCTCGACCTGGCCCTTGGCGTTGAACTTGATTGGCCCGCCCAAGCTCACGCGGTCAGTCAGGTTGGTCTGGCGGATCGCGTCGGCCAGCTCTTTCGGGTTGGTCGAGCGTGCGCGCTTGTAAGCGTCGGCGGCGATCAGGATCGACTCAAACGTGTAGCTGATGTTGGCCCCGTGGTGATACAGCTTTTCATTCGGGAACTGCTTGGCCATCTGCTTGATGACCGCTGCCGTCATGTTGGTCTTGGGGTTGAACCAGGGGTTGTTGGAGATGCAGCCTTCCGACAATTTGCCGAGCGCGCGGTGAAACTGCGCCTCGTAAATGCCGGGGGAGCCGGGGCTGACCACGCCCATCATGTTCCAGCGCTGCTTCACAATTTCGCGGCGCAGAATGATGGCGTCGTTGAGGCGGCATACCAGCAACAGGAAGTCAGCCTTGGAGGCTTTCGCCTTGGAGACTTCGACCGACAAATCCTTCGCTGCCGGGTCGTAGGAGATGGTCTCGATGATCTTGAACGGCAGTTGCGTCAGGCGCGGCAGGGTGGCCGTGATGCCGCGATTCATCGCTTGGCCAAAGGTGTCGTTGACGTGCATGAACACGGCGGTGCGCGGCGCGACATTGGTGGCGCGGAACAAATCGCCGATCAGCGCGAGGCCGTTCGCCGTCAGATCAATCGCGGTGGGGAAATTGCGGAACACGAACTTGTAGCCCTGCTCGGTGATCGGCGGCGCGGCGGCGATGTTGATGACAAAGGGCACGCCTTTTTGCTCGGCCACTTGCGCAATCGCCGAGGCCGCGCCCGAATCGAACGGGCCGACCAGCACATGCGCGCCTTCCTGAATCAGGCGCTCGGCGCGGGTGCGCGCCACGTCCACATTGGTTTCCCAGTCGGCGTTCATCAACTCGATATCGACGCCGAGCAGGTCTTTGATGAGCGCGGGCGCGATGTCGGCACCCATCTGGCACGACTGGCCGATTTGCCCCTGCACGCCCGAGCGCGGCAGGATCACGCCGACCTTGAGCTTGGCCCCTTGCGCGCGCACGATGGCGGGAAAACCGCTGAGGCCGCCCAGAATGGCGCTGGTGCCGGCTGCTTTGATGAGCGTGCGGCGGCTGCGCGATGCCGGGGTGGTGTGTACTGTGGTGCCCGATGTTGTTGCCGTAGCTGCGGCTGCGGGACTGATGGTTGGCGTTGTCATGTTGTCTCCTTATATTGGTGAAGGTCCGGTTTGCGGCTCTATGTGTGATTCTAATAGCTACCGATGGGCATGTTGTAATCGCCAGATGAAACTAGTTTTGGGGCGTAAATTCGCAGCCGGGGTTTGGCTTGGTGCGACGGTGTTGCTGCTTGGGGCGCTGGCAGGCTGCGCTGGTGTGGGGCCGCCCGCCATTTACGAAACGCCGTCAATGTTTGGCCCCTTGGTGGTAACCGACGATGGCGATGGCCTGCGCTCCATGCGCTTCGGGCGCAACGGCATCACGCAAAGCACGATCAAAGTGGGTGAGCCGGATTATTTGCGTTTCGATTATTTGCGGCTGGTGCTGCCGGGTCTGGCGCTTAGCGGTGTGGCCGGTGCTGCCCCGCCGCAGCGCATCTTGCTGGTGGGGCTGGGCGGCGGCGCGCTGCCGGTGTTTTTGCACCGCCACTACCCGGCAGTCAGGATTGATGTCGTGGAGATCGTGCCCGAAGTGGTGACAGCGGCTGAGCGTTTTTTTGGTTTCAAGCAGGATGCGCGGATGCAGGCTCATGTGGCCGATGGCCGCGCCTTCATCGAGCGAGCACCGGCCGGGCATTACGGCCTCATCATTCTCGATGCGTTCGGCAGCGCCGAAGTGCCACCGCATTTGATTACGCAGGAATTCATGCAATCGGTGCGGCGCGCCCTCGCGCCCTCGGGGGCGGTGGTGAGCAATGTCTGGAACCCACGCTACAACCGCAAGTACGACGCCATGCTGCGCACCCAGCAGGAAGTGTTCGGCGAGGTGCATGTGGTGGACACCACGCGCGAGGTCAACACCGTGCTGTATGCGCTGCCGCGCGCGCCAGCGCTGCACTTCGACAGCTTTATTGCGCTGGCCCGGCAGCATGGCGCACAACAACGCTATGGTTTCGATCTGGGCGAACTGGTCGAGCGCGGTTACCTGCCGGTGACGCGGCGTGACGATGTGCCGGTGCTGCGTGATGCAGCGGTGAAGTCAGTTTCGGGCAGAACGCGATACCGCCGGAGCGAGATGCCGTGATGCTTAGCGGGCGGCGTTAGAGGAACACAATTAGGATCGCGCACCCGATCGCCAGCGTATAGGCGGCGGGCCAGATCAGCCAGTGCAGATCACGCGCGCCGCTGCGGTGCGCGCCGCCTTGGGTGGTTTCGGCGCTGTGCGCGGCGTCGAGCGCGGTCAATGCCTGGGTCGAATCAAACTGGCGCGATAGCGCGAGACGCGTGCCCGATGCGCGGGCGCGCCGCTCCATCGATGGCGTGTGCGCGGCGGCGGGCGTGGCTGCTGCGCGGGTCACACCACCCGCACCGCCCGCCGGGGTATTGCGCATGACGCGGGTAGCATCGACTGCCGCAGTGGCGTCCAGCGTGGACGCTGCCGCCAATGCCGTTGCGCGATTGACTGCGGGCGGGATGTTCGCCGCCGGCCATGTGCTTGCTGCCCCTGCGGCGGGCAGGCGCTGGGTTTTGTCGTCACTCACGCCCGGGCCGGCTTGGGGCGTCTTCATCGTGGTGGCGAATCCGCTGCCGCTATCCGACAGATTGAGCATGGTGGTGGCGTAAGAGTCCGCCGCGTGCGGTTGACCAGGCAGATTCGCGGTGATGCCGTCATCACGGTAAGCACCAGCGGCCGTACCCGTGGCAACGGCACCGGCACCGGCAGCGGCAGCGGCACCGGGCAGCGTGCGCGCGGTGCTGCCTACTTCGGCACCAAGGCCGGCCAGACACGCTTCCAGATCAGCGGCGAATTCGATGCCGTCCTGATAGCGCAGCGCCGGGTCTTTTTGCAGTCCCTTGTGGATCACCAGATCGAGCATTTTCGGAATGCTGTGATTGCTCTGGCTCGGTGGCGGCGGTTCGGCGCTGACGATGTTGAACATGAGCTGGCCCAAATCCGCGCCGCCAAACGGCGGTGCCCCGGTCACCATCTCGTACAGGATCACGGCGAGCGAAAAAAGATCACTGCGCGCGTCCAGCACTGCGCCGTTGACCTGCTCGGGCGACATGTACTTGGGCGACCCCAGAATCATGCCGGTCTGGGTTTTGACATCCGACTCCTGCATGCGCGCAATGCCGAAATCCATGATCTTGGCCAGATCTCCTTGCTGCACCATGATGTTGGACGGCTTGATGTCGCGATGCACGATGTTGCGCGCGTGCGCGGCAGAGAGGGCGCGCGCCACTTGCGCGGCGATGTTGAGCGACGACGCCAGCGTCAGCACGCCGTCGAGTATTAGGTCGCGCAGCTCTTTGCCGTCGAGCAGTTCCATTGCGATGAAGGCCCAGTCGCCTTCGCGGCCCAGATCGTAGATGGTGATGATGTTGGGATGGTTGAGGCTGCCGGCCGCTTTCGCCTCCTGCAAAAAACGCGCTTCGTAGGTGGCGCGCTCGTCCGCGTCTTGCGGCAGCAGGATGGTTTTGACGGCGACCTGGCGGTCCAGCGCGTCGTCCTGCGCGCGGTACACCACGCCCATCGCACCGCGCCCGAGTTCAGCGACGATGCGGTAGCGGCCAAAGTGCGAGAGCGGGGCGGTCATGATATGGAATCAGACATGATGTGACGCAGGTGCGCGGCGGCGCGGGCAGCCGGATTGCCGGGGAGAGTCATCATTTCCAGAATTTGAATTTTTCAAACGGGGACGGCTCGGCAGGCTGGGGGGCCGGTTTGCGCTGCGGCACCGGCAAGGCGATAAACGTATGCTTGATCTGCATCTCTTCGCCCGGCTCCAGATTGAGGTCTACCGTGACCGGCTTGAAGCGCCCATTGCGGATTTCGACCGAATGCGCGCCCGGCGGCAGGCTTAAGCGCGACAGCGGCGGCGAAGTGCCCTTGAACTCTCCGTCGAGATAAATTTCGCCCAGCGGCTTGATCGCAAACGTCAGCGTGGCCGGGCGGCGCGCCTCCTCCCACGCCAGGCGCTGATAGCGCCCGGCCACACCCAGCCCCAGCACCACGGCAATGCCGGTGACGCCAAGCACAGTGCGGCGCAACCCGCGCCGGCGCGCGGCGGCCGGGTCGTAGCGGAACAGTTCGTGCGAGCGCATGCCGGCATCGGTAAATTCACCGGCCGGCACCAGCGCAGCAGCGCGGCGCGGCACCTGCCGCAGCAAGGCATCGCGAAACGCACGCGTCAGCAGCAGAGCGTCCGGCCCGCCCGCCTGTGCGAATGCCGCCGCGCTGGCAGCGGCTTCCACGCCATCGCCCACCACCGTGGCTGCGTGGGTGTCGCGCTGGTCGCGCTTCACCGGGCCGTGATTGAGGCCAACGCAGAGCGGCACGCCGGCCGCCACATCAAGCACGCGTGCGGCTGCATCGAGCGCCGCCGCTGCATCGTTCAACACCAATATCGCCGCACCCTCCGCCGCTTCGAGCACCACCCGCCCGTGGGCCGGCAGCGCTGCCGCAATCGTGGCGATGGCCGCGTCCAACTGCAGGCGCTGGCGGGTCTGCTCGGTCACGCTTTGGCGCGTGAAGTCAACGATGCGCAAAAAAATCGCGCTCGCCAAAGCAGGTTGCAACTCTTGGGAAAAGCTCATTGAAGCCTATGGCGTTGATTGATTAAACGATGGGGAAAGTGTAGCCGATGCGATGCTGAGTCGCAGTGCTGCACGGCAGGCTGCACGGTGGTTGATCTGGATCAAACTGGTGGCGGTAATCCTGCGCAAAATAACAACAGTGCCGCCGGGCAAATCACCGCGCCAACACAGCAACGCGCCAACACAGCAACGCGCCAGTACCCCAATCGGTCAACACGTCAACCCATCACCCCGCCACCAAGGAGAACCGCCATGTTCCTCACCGCCGACGACTTTCGTATCAGGCCCGAACATTTTGACCTCACCAACGGCATGAACATTCTGCGCATCATGAGCGGCGCATTCATGTTTCCGCACGTGGCCGGCAAATTCACCGCAGGTGCGCTCACCCCGGGTACCGTGGCATTTTTTGGCAAGGCCGGCATGACGCCGCCCGAGGTCTGGGTCTACATCGCCGTCGCAGCCGAACTGCTCAGCGGCATCTTCCTGGTGCTCGGCCTCTGCACCCGCTACGCCGCGCTCGGCGCAGCCGGCGTCATGGCCGTCGCCGTCTACGCTCTGCAAGTGGTCAAAGGTTTCGGCTGGACCTGGAACACCGGTGGCTACGAGTTCCCGGTGTTTTGGGGCATCGTCGCCCTCGTTGTCGCATTGGAGGCATGGAAGCGCTACCTCGCCGAGGAGGGCTCTGGCGGGAATTGAGTGGCGGGTGTTAACCCGAAGCAGAGCCGCCCTCAAAACGAAAGCGCCACGCCTCACCTGCGCGTTCGATGGTGCCAGCCGTTGGTGCCGGGAAATGGGCCGGCATGATGCGCACCGGCGTGCCCTCGTAGCGCGCCAAAAATGCGCGCCGCGTGCGCGCCGCGTGGGCCGGGTCAACACAGAAGCAACTGCTCCAATCCGGCTCGGCGCATTGCAGCGCGTGGTGCATCAGATCGCCGCTCATGACGCACTCCTGCCCACCCGAGCTGATATGCACACACACGTGCCCCGGCGTGTGTCCGGGCGTTGGATCAAGCCACACTTCTTCATCAAAGACGTAATTGCTGTCCACCAGTTCCATCTGCCCTGACTCGATCACCGGCAAGATGCTGTCGGTGTAGTAAGGGTCGTCGCGGAACGCCTCGGTCTTGTAGTGCTCGCGCCAATACTCCCACTCGGCGCGCGCGAACAGGTATTTCGCATTGGGAAAGGCCGGCACCCAGCGCCCATCGACCAGTTGCGTGTTCCAGCCGACGTGATCGACATGCAGATGGGTGCAGAGCACGAAATCGACACCGGCCGGCTTGACCCCGGTCTTGGCAAGGTTCTCCAGGAAAGGCCAGTTCTTCATGTGGTAGCGCGGCTTGCCCGGGCGCTGCCGGTCGTTACCGCTGCACGAATCGACCAGGATCGTGTGATGGCGGCTGCGAATCAAAAAGCTGTGCATGCTGATGACGAGCAGGCCACTCGCCGGGTCGAGCAACTTTGGTTCAAGCCAGTCTTTGTGACGGGCAATCGCCTCGGGGGTCGAGGCGGGAAAGATCACCGCAGGCGGAATCATCGGCATCTCGAATTCCACCACGCGGTCGATACGGACATTGCCAAGTTGCCAAGAGTTCACCACAGACCCTCCTTTTTCCTCAGATCAGACATGATCCCCGTGCGATTTCATCATGACGGCACCGCCAGCTATAACGCCAACAGCGCGAGACCGCCGTACTTTGTGAATCCTTTATCGAACGA
>JANOYK010000412.1:0-2586 GCA_031428855.1 Burkholderiales bacterium
CCTGCACTGCGTCACACGCTGCACCCAATGCGTCGCGCTGCCAGGTGGCAATCGCGGCGGTGAGCACCACCATCACTTCCTCGCGCCGCGCCACGCGCACTGAATTGTCTTGCAGCGCGGGCTCGCTGCCCCATGATTCGAGCTTCAACACCTTCATCAACTGCATCCAGTGCTGATCGCTGCAGGTGATGTGCAGCCACTTGCCGTCGGCACACTTGAACGTAGCCGAGGGCACGCGGCCCGGATGCTCGGTGCCCAGGCGCGGCGGCACTTCACCGAGCGCGAAATAGCGCGCGGCAGCAAGTGAGAGCAGACCCACCTGCCCATCGAGCATCGAGAAATCGATAAAGCAGCCTTGCCCATTGGCATGCCGCCCGTTGAGTGCCGACAAAATGCCAATCGCCACCCACAAGCCCGAGGTCAGATCCGCCACCGGCAGGCCCGGCTTGACCGGCCCACCGCCGCGCTCGCCGGTCAGGCTCATCATGCCCGCCATCGCCTGAAACACGGTGTCGTAACCCTTGCGTTTGGCATACGGCCCGGTCTGCCCGAAGCCAGTACAGGACGCATAGACGATGCGCGGATTGAGCGCCTTGATCGCCGCGTAGTCGAGGCCATAGCGCTTGAAGGTGCCGACCGGAAAATTCTCGACGAACACATCCGCCTTGGCAGCGAGATCGCGAATGATTTGCTGGCCTTCGGGCGCGCGCAAGTTGACCGTGATCGAACGCTTGCTGCGATTGAAGGCCATGTAATAGGCGCTGTGCTCGTTGCCGCTCGCACCCCCATCTCCTTCCGCACCGCCGCGCGCCGCCACAAACGGCTCGAACGAGCGCGTCTCGTCGCCCTCCCCCGGCTGCTCCACCTTGATGACGTTTGCCCCCAGTTCAGCCAGAATCATGCTCGCGAACGGACACGCGAGCACGCGCGAGAGATCAAGGATGGTGATGTTTTCGAGCGGCCGCATCACGTTTTCCGGAACGCGCGCATGCGCTCGTTGGCGAGTTTGCCCTGCTCCAGCGCCGCATCAAACGGCAACTCCGCCACTTGATGCAACAACTGCTTGGTCGTGGACATCGCCTGCGGACTCGCTGCGGCAAGTTGCTGGCCAATCGCCATTGCCTCAGTCATCAAATCCGCATCCGGCACCACACGGTTGACCATACCCAGCGTCAGCGCACGCGCGGCATCCACCGGCGCCCCCAGGCCCACCAACTCAAACGCCGCCTTGCGCCCCACCTGGCGCGTGAGGTTGGTCATCACAATCGCGGCGACGATGCCGTGCTTGACTTCGGGGTAGCCGAGCTTGGCGCTCGCCGCCATCACCGCCATGTCACCCGCCAGCGCAAGGCCCGCGCCACCGCCCATCGCCGCACCTTGTATCGCGCTGACCACCGGCTTGGCCATTTTGGAAAAAAAGCCGTGCAGGCTCGCGGTGAGTTCGGCCCGCGCGCTCACGCGCTGCGCCTGATCGGGTGTGAGGTCCTTGAATTCGGAGAGATCAGCGCCGGCGCAAAAACCCTGCCCCGCACCGGCCAGCACCACGCAGCGCACGCTCTCGTCCGCATCCGCCGCGCGCAGGGCATCGAGCAATGCTTGGGTGAGCGCAGTGTTGAGCGCATTGCGCTTGTCCGGGCGGTTCATGGTGAGAACGCACACACCACCGTGATGTTCGATCAACAACAGGTCTGTCATGGTCTTCTGCCATTCAAGTGATGAAATTGCAATTCACGCGTACAAGCCCAACGCCTTGGCGCGCATGCGCACCGTGCCATACACCGCGTTGATAAACGGCGCAGGCAATGCAAGCCGCTGCGCAATCTCCACCACGCTGCCCACAATCGCATCAAGCTCAATCGTCCGCCCCGCTTCCACATCCTGCAACATCGACGATTTGATCGCGCCCAGCTTGCGCGTGTGCGCGATGCGCGCTTCGGACTCGACCGTAATGCCCAACCCCAGTTGATTGGCCAGCGCAATCGCCTCACGCATCATGCCGAGGAACAAGCCGCACATATACGCATCGTCCAGCATCACGTCAGTGGTCACACCAGTCAACACCGACACCGGGTTAAAGCACACGTTGCCCAGCAATTTTAGCCACAGTTCACGCCGGATGTTGTCAGTGGCCACTGCCTCGAAACCCGCTCCCACCAAGGCTTTCGTTAATTCATCCACACGTACCGACGATTGATGCGACGGCTCGCCCAACACCACGCGCCGCCCCGAATTCCAGCGCACCACACCTGGCTGCGGCACGTCCACCGCCATATACACCACAGCGCCGATGATGCGGTGATGTTCCAGCGCCGCCGCGATGCGACCGTCGCGGTCGCACGCCACCAGCCGCGTGCCCTGCAATGCGCTGCTCGCAGCATCAGCCGAAGCGCCGGCCCACTGATCGAAAAACCACCAAGGCACACCATTCATCGCGGTAACGATGGCCGTGTCGCGCCCGAGCAACGGCGCAATGCCCTCCACCGCCGCCGCCAGCGTATGGCTCTTGAGCGCGACGATCACCACATCCTGCACGCCAAAATCGACCGCAGTGGCGCTGGCTGGAAGCTTGACAACCACGCGTTCATC
>JANOYK010000413.1:0-3197 GCA_031428855.1 Burkholderiales bacterium
GCGCCGTCGCGCGCAGACGATGCCTCAGGTGCCGCAGGTGCCGCGGCGGGTACCAACGGCTGGCTGCACGCCGGCCCGAGCGGCGCGGGGCATTTCGTCAAGATGGTGCACAACGGCATTGAGTACGGCATGATGCAGGCGCTGGCCGAGGGCTTTGCGCTGATGGGCGCGAAAAAAGAGTTTGATCTCGATCTGGCCGCCGTTGGCGAGTTGTGGAAGCACGGCAGCGTGGTGCGCTCGTGGCTGCTTGACTTGACCGCCGATGCGCTCAAGGTCGATGCCACGCTGACCGGCATTGCCCCGCATGTGCCGGACTCGGGCGAGGGCCGCTGGAGCGCGATTGAGGCGGTGGAACTGGGGGTGCCGGCGCCGGTGATGAGCCTGGCGCTGATGATGCGCTATGCGACCCAGGGCAACAATGATTACGCCGCCAAGCTGCTCGCCAAAATGCGCCAGGGCTTCGGTGGCCATGCGGTGACGGCGCAGGTGCCGGATAACGCAATGTGACGGCGCAACGTCACCGCGCATCGTAACGGTGCCAAGCATCAGCGCATTGCCACAGAGCAACGTGACAACGCCACCTGACCACCCGATTAACCATGCAAGGCCACAGCGCATTGCGCCGCAAACCAAAAAGCCCGCCGAAAGCCCGAATTGACCACGCTCCAAAACGATACCTTCCTGCGCGCGCTGTTGCGCCAGCCGACGGACTACACCCCCGTGTGGCTGATGCGCCAGGCCGGGCGCTACCTGCCCGAGTACAACGCCACGCGCAAACAGGCCGGCTCGTTCCTCAACCTGTGCAAGACGCCGTCGGCTGCAACCGAGGTCACGTTACAGCCGCTTGAGCGCTTCCCGCTCGACGCCGCGATTTTGTTTTCCGACATCCTGACGATTCCCGATGCGATGGGCCTGGGCCTGTATTTCGCCGATGGCGAAGGCCCGAAATTCGCGCGCACCGTGCGCGATGAGGCGGCGGTGGCGAAGTTGCGCGTGCCCGACATTGGCACCGATCTCAAATACGTGACCGACGCGGTGTCCGAAATCCGCCGCGCCCTCAAGGGCCGGGTACCGCTGATCGGCTTCTCCGGCAGCCCGTGGACGCTGGCCTGCTACATGGTCGAGGGCCAGGGCAGCGCCGACTACCGGCTGGTCAAGACCATGCTGTATCAGCGCCCCGACCTGATGCACCGCATGCTCGATGTCACCGCGCGCGCAGTGATCGCTTACCTCAACGCCCAGATCCAAGCCGGTGCGCAAGCGGTGATGGTGTTCGACAGTTGGGGCGGTGTGTTGTCGGCGGCGGCGTTCCGCGAGTTTTCGTTGCGCTATTTGCAGCAGGTGATGGCCGGTTTGACCCGGGAAGTCGACGGAAAGCGAGTGCCTGCTATCGTTTTCACCAAGGGTGGCGGCTTGTGGCTTGAAGACATCGCGGCGCTGGGGGCAGACTGTGTCGGCCTCGACTGGGCCATCGAATTGTCCGAAGCGCGCCGCCGCGCGGGTGACCAGGTGGCGCTGCAGGGCAATCTGGACCCGAACGTGCTGTTCGCCGCGCCCGAGACGATCCGCGCCGAAGTGGGCAAGGTGCTGGCCTCCTACGGCGGCGGGCACGGACACATTTTCAATCTGGGTCACGGCATCTCGCAGTTCACCCCGCCCGATCATGCGGCAGCACTGGTGGCGGCGGTGCATGAGTTGAGTCCGGCTTATCATCGTTAAGCGCACGCGGCCCGGTCATGCCGTTGACATCTATTGACTGGGGGACGGGCCGGAGAACGCGATGACACAAGGCTTTTGGAGGCATGCCCTTGGAGAGCGCCGAACCATGCGGTTTTCCGGGGCATCCCCTTGGAAATCGAGCATTCATGCGGCTTCCGGCAGGCCGGGTTATTTTCACAAGCTGCTTGACTTATGCACAAAGTTACGCATTTTTGCAATCCGTTGCACTGCCGCAACGCTGGCGCAAGACCGGCCTCATAAATGATTGATTTAAAAGGAAGTTTTGGTTGCGCACTAGTTGGGCACATCGGCTAAAAACGTTGATGGACAAGGCTTTGCGGCGGTTCTGGCAAAGTTTTCAACATAATTGTCCACAGCTTTTGTGCATATCTGCAAAGCCCTTTTCTGGGCATGTGTTTAAGGGCTACTCTTAACTTGTTACATTAACTGTGCGGTGCTGCCCGCCGCGTCAATTGCCCGCCTCGCCCGCTCTCTTTCCCCCGCATGCGTTTCGCCAACATCGCGCTTGAAGTGCCACTGCCAGGGCTGTTTGATTACAGTCTTGATGCGGTGGCGCACCCTGACGGTCTCATCGGCCGCCGCGTGGTGGTGCCGTTTGGGCGGCGCAACGTGGTGGGCGTGGTGATGGCGCTGGCGGCCGGGAGCGCGATCGATCCGGCAAAAATAAAACCGGTGCGCACGGTGTTGCTCGACGTGCCACCGCTGGGACGCGAATGGCTGGCGCTGCTGCAATTTTGCGCAAGCTACTATCAGTATCCGCTTGGCAGCGCGGTGTTGGCCGCCTTGCCAAGCGGGTTCAACACCGCAAACCGGATTGACCCGCTGCTGTGGACACGGCTCGCGTGGACTGGCGCGGCACAAACCTGGAGCCAGCGTGAGCGCACCAAAACCTCGCTGGCGGCGCGCCTGGGCATGGGCGAGCACGGCCACCCCGGTTGCCATGGCTTCGAGTTGCTGCGCATCTCGCCCAAGGCGCTGGCGCATCTGGCGCTATGGCGCGAGGCCGGCCTGGTCTCTGAGACGGCTGCCGCGCCGTTGATGGTGGCGTCCGCCCCGGCGCTGCACCCCGAGCAGGCGGCGGCGGTGGCGGCGGTGACCGCCGCGCTTGACGCCCAACAGCACCGCACCTTGCTGCTGCACGGCGTCACCGGCAGCGGCAAGACCGAGGTCTATCTGCACGCCGCCGCCGAGGTGCTGGCGCGCGGCCGCCAGGTGTTGCTGCTGGTGCCCGAAATCAACCTCACCCCGCGTCTGCTGCAACTGGTACGGGCGCGCTTTCCTGCCAGCACCATCGTGGCTCTGCACAGCGGGTTAAACGATAGCGAGCGCTTGCATGGGTGGCTGTTGGCGCATACCGGGCAGGCCGATATTGTGGTCGGCACACGCCTCGCGGTGTTGACGCCGCTGCCGCGTCTCGGGCTGATCGTGGTCGATGAAGAACACGACCCCTCGTTCAA
>JANOYK010000414.1:0-7931 GCA_031428855.1 Burkholderiales bacterium
CATGATCGGTTAAAGGGGGCCAGGATCGATTTACTTGAGGCACCGCCCCGAAGAAATCCATTCCATGCACCTCTCAGGTCATCGACACGTCAAAGCCCTTGTCCACCAACGCTTTTCGGGCATCGCCATTTCCGGAATTTCGCCACCCTACAACGCTAATCATCCGCCACCGCAAGTACGCCTTCGGAGTGGTGCCGGCAATTTTCAACAGCGTGCGCGCCGCGCCCGAAGGATTCTTGCGCCCCTGCTCCCATTCCTGCAAGGTGCGCAGCGAGACGCCGAGGAGCGAGGCGAATTTTTGCTGCGTGAGGCCGGATGCCAGGCGCGCACGCGCGACTTCCGAACGCACCATGCCGCCTTTGCCATCGGGCACGAACACGCGCGCCGCGCGCCCGGCTTTCATGTCGCGCACCGCTTGCAACAGTCCGGCCTCGGCCTTGGATTTTCCGGTGGATTTTGCTTTAGACATTGATCAGGTCCTTTCTCAGCTTAACGAGCGTCGCTGCGCTCAGGTTATCCAGTGCCGCTTTTGTGTAGGCCGTCAACAGCCACACTTTTCCATGCTGGTCGATTGCGTAGGTGATCACCCTTGCGCCGCCACGCTTGCCCATGCCCGCTCTGGCCCAGCGCAGTTTGCGCAAGCCGCCGGTGCCGGGAATCAGGTCACCCTGATGCGGGTTCGCCGCGATGGTGGCGATCAACTCGTCAATCTCGGCCTCGGTCCAAATCTCGGCGGCATCGCTTTCAAAGCGGTCGGTGGTGGCGACGGTGAACATAAATTGATTATACGTCTCAGGCGTATTTGTTTTTTATTGTCTCGAAGCCCGAGTGGGATGTGATGCGCCATAATTTGCGACGGCACCAGAAGCGATTGCTAACCGGCTTTTCGGCACGCACCTCGATACATTCAGAAAGGAAGGGCTGCTCAATGGCTAACAATTTTCGCGAACTGCGCGCCAAAATGTCGCCTGCGGCGCAAGCACGCTCGGCGGCGCGCGCCGAAGCGACACTCGTCGAAATGCAGCTTCAGGAGTTGCGCAAGAGCCGCGATGTGACGCAGGTCGATGTGGCCAAAGTCATGCAGGTCGAGCAGGTGGCCATCTCAAACTAGAACAAGGGTGAGGGCTGGAGAAGTCCATTCCATGCGCCTCTCAGGCAATCAACTCGCCGAAACCCTTGTCCACCAACGATTTCCAGCCATCTCCCTTTCCGGAATTTCTCTACCGTGCGACGCTAGTCATCCGCCACCGCAAGCAAGGCCTTCGGATTGATGCCGGCAATTTTCAACAGCGTGCGCGCCGCGCACCGCTTGCAGCAATCCGGCCGCCGCCTTGGATTTACTGGTGGATTTTGCTTTAGACAATGATCTGGTTCTTTCTCAGCTTGACGAGCGTCGCTGCCAAACCGCCGGATCACGGCGACCGTGCAACACTGCAACACTGCAACACTGCAACACTGCAACACTGCCGACACCACCAGCGCCAAGCCGCGTACCGTGAAAAAACCGTATACGGGAACCGCTTGGCGAACGCGCGGCGGATATTGCCAAACACTAGGGGAAAGTACTCGGGGTAAGCGGCGGCGCGTATCACCGCTTGGTCAATTTCGCTCAGCAGTTCTTCGCCGACTCCGGCTCGCCGGCGTCGAATTCGACGGCTACCCCAGCTTCGTCGCGCGCAGCACCGGCACACCAGTAGACGATGCCTTCCTCATGCTCTGCTTCGACAACGGCGGCATCGAGACCCGCATCGTCCACACCACACTGCACGTCGGCCTCAAACGCGCCATCGAACTCGTCACTGCGGAACGCGTTGGCCGCGTCATCCAAGCCGCACACGACACCCTCAAGCGCCTCGGCATCGCCAGTTGACGATCGCAATGATCTGCTGTGGTTTCATCAAGCCTATTTCTCAGCGGATAGTGGCTTTTCGTTGGCAAGATTATTAGATATACAATTGATTTTTGTATATCTTTCATCTCGGAGGTCATCATGCAAGTCTCCAAATGGGGCAACAGTCTGGCCGTGCGCCTGCCAACGCAGGTGGTGGAGGCGTTGGGCCTGAAAGCGGGCGACGACATCCAGATTGAGGTCGCTGGGCGCAAGGCGTTTGAAATCTCCAAGAAACCCGGCGCACGCGCGCTGCTGGCGCAGCTGCGCAAATTCAGGGGCCGTCTGCCGGCGGATTTTCGCTTTGACCGGCTCGAAGCAAACCAGCGTGGCTGAGGCGTTTTTCGATACCAACGTTCTGCTCTATCTGTTCTCGGCTAACGCACAGAAGGCAGACCGGGTGGAGGAGATACTGGTACCCGGCTCCGTCATCAGTGTGCAGGTGCTCAATGAATTTTCATCGGTAGCGCTGCGCAAACTGGGCATGAAGATGTCAGACGTGCGCGAGGCACTTGATCCCGTCAAAGCCATTTGCACCGTGATACCCCTCACATTGCTGATTCACGAACGCGGCCTGCAAGTGGCCGAGCGATACGGTTTTTCGATCTACGACGCGCTGATCGTTGCTGCTGCGCTTGATGCGGATTGCACCACCCTCTACACCGAAGACCTGCAGCATGGCCAGGTGATCGATCACACGCTCAAAATCACAAATCCTTTCGGGCGATAGCCGTTCCGGGATTGCTGCACCCTATTCAATCACCGCCACCACATCGCCTTCGCTCAACACATCGCCCTCAGCCACGCGCACTTCACGCAGCAGACCGGCGCGCGGCGCTTCAATCGGGATTTCCATCTTCATCGATTCCATAATGAGGATGACGTCGCCAGCGGAAAGCGTTGCTCCCGCTGCTGCAATGATTTTCCAGACGGTGCCGGCTACTTCGGTTTCGATCTTGACTGGTGTCATATGGGGAAGTATCCGAATGAAGATGGGCCGGGCTCGCGCAGCGGCGCGGTCAGGTTGGCGAATTCGCACAGCAGTGTGCGGGTGTCGCGCGGGTCGATCATTTCGTCGTAGGCAAATGCCTGCAGCGTGCGCAAGGGCGAACCAAGACGCTGCAGGCGTTCGCGCAGTTCGGCGATCTTCGCTTGCGGATCAGGCGCGGCGGCGATGTCGGCGCGGTAGGCGGCTTCGATGCCGCCTTCGAGCGGCAGTGAACCGGCCCGCATTGACGGCCAGCAGTAACGCACCGAGTAACGCGACTGGTTGCTGTGCCCTGCCGCTGCCACGCCATAGGCTTTGCGCACAATCACGGCACACCAGGGCACGGTGGTCTGCGCGATGGCGGTAAGCGCGGCGACGCCGTGGCGGATGGTGGCCGTCTTTTCAGCGTCGAGGCCGACCAAAAAACCCGGTATGTCGGCCAGATGCACGATGGGCAGGTGAAACAATTGGGCGAGCTGGACAAAGCGCGCCACCTTGCGCGCGGCGTCCGCGGTCCACGCGCCGCCGTAGTGATGCGGGTCACTTGCCATCACTGCCACCGGCCAGCCGTCGAGCCGGGCCAGACCGGTAATCACGCCACGACCCCAGTGGCGGCCGATCTCGAACCACGATCCCTGATCCACCAGCGCCTCGATGATGGGCCGCATCTTGTAGACCTTGCGCTCATCGCGCGGTATCGCTTCGATCAGCCAATCGAGGTTGCCGAGGTTGCCGAGGTTGCGATTAGCATCGTCCTGCGGCGGCGTGCGCGGCGGCAACGCATAGACCGAGGGTGGCAGATAGGAGAGAAACCGGCGCACGCGCGCAAACGCATCGGCCTCGCTCTCCGCTTCATCGTCGATGGCACCGTTGCGCGTGTGAATCTGGCTGCCGCCGAGTTCGTTTTTTTCAAACTGGCGCGCACTCAGACGGTTCACCACCGGCGGGCCGGCCACGAACAACTGCGAAGTCTCTTTCACCATCACCGAGTAATGGCTGATGCAGACGCGCGCCGAACCTAAACCTGCGGTCGATCCGAGCGCCATGCCCACCACCGGCACCGTGTTGAGGTTGGCCACCACCAAGTCCCAGCCGAGATAACCCGGCACTTTGGAATGGCCGTCACGGTCCATCGTGCCGGCCGAGCCGCCGCCGCCCGAGCCATCGACCATGCGGATCAGCGGCAGACGCAGGTCGCGCGCCATCGTCTCCACCCGCGTGAGCTTGTCGCGGATGCTGCCCTCGTTGGTGCCGCCGCGAATCGTGAAATCATCGCCCGCCACCACCACGTTGCGGCCCTCAATCTTGCCGCGCCCCATCACCAGGCTGGCCGGCGTGAGCGAGACCAGATTGCCGGCATCGTCGTAAGCCGCCTTGCCAGCGATGCTGCCTACTTCGATGAACGAGTCCGGATCGAGCAGTTGGTCAACCCGCTCGCGCACCGTGAGCTTGCCGCCCGCGTGTTGCCGCGCCACGCGCTCAGCGCCGCCCATTTGCTGCGCGAGGCGCTGGCGCTCGCGCAGTTCTTCGACTTCTTTTTCCCAGCTCATGCGCTTGCGCTCCCCTGGTTTGACTTGTTGCAGCGTTGCAGCACGACACTGAAGCGAGCGCTTATTGGCCGCATCAGGCCGCATCGGGCCGCATGGTCACTGCATGGCCGGCCCTTGCGCTGCGGCTGACCTTTTTTCAAGCCCCCTCTGGCCTGACTTTCTCAAACCCAATCACCATCTGCCGGAATCCTTCGGGCAGCGGCGCGGAGGCATTGGCCACCGGGTCTTTGTAGACGTAGATCAACTCGCCCGAGATCAGGTGCTGCTCACCGCGATAAATTTCGAGCACGGTGCGCATCGACGAGCGCCCGAGCCGGGCGACGCGCACGCCGATGTCGAGCACATCGTCCCACCCGGCCGGGGCGAGGTAATCGGCACCGGCCTTGACGACGTAGATGTTGTGGATCCAGCCCTCGAATTGCGCTTTGAGCGCGGGGCCTTGCACAATCGTGCCGGCCGCCACCATCGCGCGCCACGATTCATAGACGGCGACGTCGAAGTAGTTGAAGTAGTTGCCGTTGAAGACAACTTTTTGCATGTCCACCTCAGACCAGCGCACACGCAGATTGTGGAAAAACGTGAAATCGGCTTTCATCGCGCGCGCATCGGTTGGGGCGCTCAGCCCTTGTTGGCCAAGCCGAGGCGCTCGATCAGCATCTTTTCACCGTGGAAGGTGTCAGTGGCGTATTTGGTATAGGCCGCAGTGTCGAGATAGATGATCGTTTGATCGTACTTGTCGAACACCGACAGCACCGCCGGGTCTTCCAGCGTTTTCTTGAACGCATCGTGCAGTATCTTGGCCACTGCCGGTTCCATGTTTTTCGGGCCGCACACGCCGAATGGCGAATCGGAAACGGTCTTGTAACCGAGTTCGTCAAGCGTCGGCACAGTGGGCCAGCGCTTGGTGCGCTTGCTGCCGTAGGTGGCGAGCAGGCGCAGCTTGCCGGCATCCACATGCGGCCCCCAGCCGGTAGCGTCAGAGGCAGCCATGATGTGGCCACCCAAAATCGCCTGCATGTTTTCGGCATTGCCCTTGTAGGGCACGGGCTGGAGCTTGATACCTGCGGCCTGGGCAAATTGCTCAATTGCCAGGTGCGGGCTGGTGCCATTGCCAGTGGTGCCGTAGGTGAAGCTGCCGGGGTTGGCCTTGGCATAGTCGACCAGGTCCTTGATGCTCTTGATCGGCGAGGCCGCTTGCACCACTATGCCAAAGGTGTAGCCGGTCAGGCAGGCGATCCAGGTGAAATCCTTGAGCGGGTCGAACTGCACTTTTTGCATATGGGGAGTGCGGAGCACGCTGATCGGCAGCTGCGCCAGGGTGTAGCCGTCGCCGCGCGCGCTGGCCATTTCAATCGCGCCGAGCGTGCCGCTTGCGCCCGGTTTGTTCTCGACGATCACGGTTTGTCCGAGCGCCTTGCCGGCGCTCTCGGCAATCGCGCGCATCACCACATCAGTCGAGCCGCCGGCCGGCCAGGGGCAGATGTAGCGGATTGTGCGTGACGGAAAGCTCTGCGCTTTGGCCGTAGACGGCAGCAGCGCAGGAAATGCAGCAGTGCCGGCAACGGCGCTGCTAACGCCGAGAAAGGTGCGGCGATTGGTCATGGCGGTCTCCGGGTGTTGTGATGGTTGAAGTAATTGTTATGGTGACGATGCGATTCTAAAACAGCGAGGTACAGCGCCTGCGCGGACTTTACTTCACCAGCACGCAGCGCACCCGGTGGCTCGCGCTCACCGCCACCTCAGCCGGATACGCTGCGCGGCAGGCGTCTTGCACCTGCGGGCAGCGCGGATGAAAGTGGCAGCCCTGCGGCGGGTTGACCGGCGAGGGCAATTCACCCCCCACCTTGATCTGCGCCATCGCGCCCACCGTGGCACCCACGCCATCAGCATCGGCCGTGATGCGCGGCACTGCCGACAGCAGCGCCTGGGTGTACGGGTGCCGGGGCGAATTCAACACCTCTTCCGCGCGGCCGGCCTCGACGATGCGGCCCAGATACATCACCGCGACATCGTGCGCAAGATATTCGACCACGCCGATGTTGTGGGTGATGAACAGGTAACTCACGCCAAGACGCTGCTGCAGATCTTTCAACAGGTTGAGAATCTGCGCCTGCACCGAGACATCGAGCGCGCTGGTCGGCTCGTCGCACACGATCAGCTTCGGATTGACCGCCAGCGCCCGCGCAATTGCAATCCGCTGGCGCTGTCCACCGGAAAACTCATGCGGATATTTGAAGCGGTTGTCACCGCCCAGGCCCACTTGTTCGAGCAGTTCGATGACGCGCGCATCGCGCTCCGCGCCAGGCTTGCCAATGCCGAACGAGCCCATGCCCTCGGCAATGATGTCACCCACACGCATGCGCGGATTGAGCGACGCGAACGGGTCTTGAAACACGATCTGAGTGGCGGCACGGGTGCGGCGCAGCGCCTCGCCTTTGAGCGCGGTCAGCTCCTGCCCTTCAAACGTGATCGAGCCGCCGGTGACGCGGATCAATTGCAGCAGGCCCTTGCCCACCGTCGTCTTGCCGCAGCCCGACTCACCCACCAGCGCCAGCGTGCGGCCCGGCGCAATGTCGAATGACACACCATCGACCGCCATCACCTGCCCGACGGTGCGCTTGAGCAAACCCTTGCGGATCGGGAAATGCACTTTCAAATCGCGGATCGACAGAAAGCCTTGTGTACCAACGGTTTCAGCCACCCCACTGCCTGAAACCCGCTCTGGCATCGCCTCTTGGGCCGGTGCCTGTTTCAATTTAATCGGGTCTGACCCCATTAACGATGCCGTTGAGCTTACCCCCGTTGAGCTTACCCTCGTTGAACTTGCCCCCGTTGAACTTGCCACCGTGCCATTTCGTTCCATCGCCCGCTCGACCATGCCTTTTCTGGCACCGCGCTCGGGCAGCGCCGCTGGCACCGCCGCTGGCGTCGCAATAATGGGGTCTGACCCGATTAGATTTTTTGCGTCGAGCAGATGGCAGCGGGCCTGGTGCCCTGCTTCTGTTTCGCGCCACGCCGGCACTTCGCTGCGGCAGCGTGCGAACACTGCATCGCAGCGGTCGGCGAAGCGGCAGCCGGTGAACTCGACATGCAGCGGCGGCACGAAGCCGGCAATCGTGTCGAGCTTGCCGCCGCGTTTGGCTGCGCCCGGCAGCGAGTTGAATAATTTTTTGGCGTAGGGATGCTGGGGATGAGAGAAGAACGCCTCGCGTGATCCCATCTCGATAATTTCGCCTGCATACATCAACGCGACGCGATGCGCCATGCGCGCCACCACACCGAGGTCATGCGTGATGAGCAAAATCGCCATGCCGCGCTCGCGCTGCAACTGGTCGAGCAGGTCGAGAATCTGCGCCTGGATCGTCACGTCCAGTGCCGTGGTCGGCTCATCCGCAATCAGCACTTCGGGTTCGGCCGAGAGCGCCAGCGCAATCATGACGCGCTGCTTCATGCCGCCGGAAAGTTGAAACGGATATTCAGTCAAGCGCCGCGCCGGGTCGGGAAT